>JABFVJ010000436.1 GCA_013362835.1 Nonomuraea sp.
CTGGGCGCCGGTGCCCGAGGCGGCCACGATCCCGGCGGGACCGGGCGTGAGCACGTACGCGAAGCCGAGCCCGACCCCCGCGACGGACGCGGTGCCGCAGTCGGGCCCCATGACGAGCACGCCGCGCTCCTCGGCCAGCTCCTTCAGCCGCCGTTCCAGCGCCAGGGGAACCCCGTCGCTGAAGATCATCACGGGCAGCCCGGCCTCGACGGCGTCGTACGCCTCGCAGAAGGCGTGCTCGCCGGGCACGGACACCAGCACCAGGCCGGCCGGGGTGCGCGCGGCCGAGCGGGTGGTGAGAGGCGGCTGCTCCTCGGCGCTCCTGACGGCCTCGCGGGCGGTCAGGAGGGCGTCGAGCTCGTCGACGGCCCGTCGCGGGTCGCCGCCCCTGACGGCGACGATCAGGTCGCCGGGGCCGGCGGGCGGCGGCGTGAAGCCGAGGTCGCGGACGATGGCGAGGTTGAGCTCGGTCGCCATGGCGACCATGGCCACCTCCACGCCCGGCATTTCGGTCAACGCTCGGCTTATCCGCATCAAGGTGACGGAGTCGTGGTACGTCCCTTTTCGGAGCTGAATCAGGTCGTCGCTCACCGCGACCCGCTCAACGCCAGGACCGAGGCCAGGCCGATCGCCATGCCCTGCGCGAGGTCGGCCCCCGAGGTGTGGCCGAGCCGGTGCAGCCGCCGCAGCGCCGGTTCGAGGGCCTGCGCGCCCGCGATCCCGCGCAGCACGCCGGTCACCTCCGGGCTGGACTCACCCCTGGCCGCGCAGTGCAGGAGCGTCGCCGAGATCGGCGTCGTACGGGTGCGCGCGTCGTAGGTCACGGTCGCCGCCAGCCAGTCGGCCAGCCAGACCGCCCGGTCCGTGCCGGTCGCCGTGCCCAGGTGCCTGAGCGTGACCAACAGCCCGGCCAGGACGTCGTCGCCGCTCGGCGTGAGCCCCGGGCCGAGGCCCACGAGCTGTTCGGCCGCCGTCACGGCCCCGAGGAGGCGGCCCGCCGCGCAGCTCTCGGCCAGCAGTTCGACGGCCCCGTTACCGGCCAGACCCGGGCGTACCGGGCCGTCGAGGGGCAGGGGCGCGAGGCTCAGCGGGTCGACCGGGCCGAGCGCGGGAGCCGGATCCCACCAGCGGCGTACGCCGAGGCTCAGCGAGCCCAGCTCGATGCCCCGGTCGCCCACCGAGGCGTCGTCACCCACGGTGACGTGCGGCAGAGAGGTCGCCAGCAGCACCGAGTTGGGCAGCCTGGCCGCCTCGCCCGTGATGACCGCGATCACCGAAGGCTCCAGATCGGTCCTGACCTCCAGATATATCCCGGCGGAGAAGGCCGCGAGCACGCGGGCGGGGCTGCGCGGGGCCTCCAGCACGGGGCGTACCGCCGTGCTCGCCGCGCCCGTCACGCGGACCCGGGGACGCCGAGCATGAGTACTGACGGTCACCGAACCTCCCATCGGACCTTGGTCCTGACCGTAGAACGGCCGGGGAACCCTCCGTACGGAGAAATTTGCCAACAGTCAGCGGGAAGGTTGGCTCTTCCTGACAGACCACATGTCGAGTCACAATCACCACATGGAGCCCCCCGTCCGTCTGGCCAGCACCGGAACGATCATCCATGGCGTGTCCGTCGGCGAGGTGCTGGGCGTCTCGACGCTGGCCGACGCCAGGCTGATCGCGGGAGAGAGCGGGCTCGGCCGCATCGTGCAGCGGCTCAACGTGATGGAAGTGCCCGACATCCTGGCCTGGGTCAAGCCCCACGAGCTGCTGCTCACCACCGGCTACCCGCTGCGCAACACGCCCCAGTCGCTCGGCCGCCTGGTCGCCGACCTCGACGAGCGCGGCCTGGCCGCCCTGGCGATCAAGCTCGGCCGGTACGTGGACGAGCTGCCCGCCGAGATGGCCGAGCAGGCCGACCGCCTCGGCTTCCCGCTCATCCTGCTGCCCAACGACGTCGGCTTCGACGACATCCTCAACCAGGTGCTCACCGACATACTCAATCGCCAGGCGGCCGTGCTCGCCCGCGCGGAGGAGGCGCACCGGGCGCTGGTCCAGGTGGTGCTGGCCGGCGGCGGGCTGAACGAGGTCACCGCCGAGGTGGCCCAGCTCCTCGACGTGGCGGTGGCCGCCGTCGACGGCTCGGGCCGCGTCCTCGCCACCGCCGGGGCGGCCGAGCACGTGGCCATGTTGCGCGAGTCGATCTCCCGCGATCTCCCGCCGCCGCCGGGGGGCGCCGACGCGCCTGGCCGCGCCTCCGCCTCGGCTCCCGTGCTGGCCGGCAACCAGGGCGGGCGGGCCTTCGCCTCGGCTCCCGTGCTGGCCGGCGGCCACCATCACGGCAGGATCGACGCCTACAGCGCCACCGGCGCGATCAGGGACAGCGACATCGGCATACTCGAACGCGCCGCCACCGTCGCCGCGCTGGTCGTGACCCGGCAGGAGGCGGTCAACGCCGTCGAGAGCAAATACCGGGCCGACTTCCTGCGCGACGTGCTGACCGGCCGGGCCGGCACCGCCGAACGGGTCACCGCGCGGGCCAGGGCGTTCGGCTGGGACCTGGCGCGGCCGGTGATCGTGCTGGTCGCCGAGCTCGACCCCGAGGGCGACGAGCGCAGCGCCCAGGACCGCCTGGTCTCCTGCTGGACCGCCGCCGTACGCCGGCACGACCCGCGTGGCGCGGTGGCCGGGTTCTCGCACGAGGTGGTGGCCGTGGTGGACGCCTCGCTCGACGCCGCCAGGGTCGCCAAGGACGCCGCCTCGGCCTTCGCCGACGTGCCGCCCGCGACGTTCTCGACCGGCTCCTCGCGGCCGAGCCCGGGGGCCGAGACGCTGCCCGAGGCGTACTCGCAGGCGCTGAAGGCGGCCCGCGTCGGGCGGCAGCTTCACGGGCCGGGCGCGGTCGCCCACTTCGACCAGCTCGGCGTCTACCGGCTGCTGTCGCTGGTCAACGACACGGGCGAGCTGCACGCGTTCGTCCGCGAGACGCTGGGCCCGCTCGCCTGGGACGAGGACGCCGAGAACGCCGACCTGCGCCGCACCCTCCAGGTGCTCCTGGAGACCAACCTCAACGTGGCCGAGACCGCCCGCAGGCTGCACTTCCACTACAACACCCTCCGCTACCGCATCGGGAAGCTGGAGCGCCTGCTCGGCAACTTCACCGACGACCCGCACCTGCGGCTCAACCTGACGCTGGCCCTGCACGTGCTGCGGATGCGCGGCATCTAGGCTTGGGGCTCGTGGATCTGGATTTCGAACTGCGCTCCGAGTACATCCCGCTGTGCGACCTGCTGAAGTACTGCGGGGTCACCGAGACGGGCGGCATGGCCAAACACCTCATCGCCGAGGGCCTGGTCGAGGTCGACGGCGAGGTGGAGCTGAGGAAGACCGCGAAGATCCGCACGGGCCAGGTGGTCAGCGGCGACGGGTTCACGATCCACGTTCAATAACGGCCCGGCCGTATCAGGAAGACCGCGACACCCCTTATTGTGCTCTCCGACATACTTCGGAAGACGTTCCCGCTGGTCAGGCGGGAGATTGAGGTGGGTTCGCGGTGTTCGGGTGGAAGCTGCACGGCGACGGGAAGCATCTGACGCCAGGAGAGGTCGTCAAGCCTGACGAGCGGCTCTCCTGGCCCAGGATGGTGGGCATCGGCGCGCAGCACGTGATCGCCATGTTCGGCGCGACGTTCGTGTTCCCGCTGGTCATGGGGCTCGACGCGAACCTGGCCGTGATGATGTCCGGCGTCGCGACGATCCTGTTCCTGCTGATCGTCAAGGGGAAGATCCCCAGCTACGTCGGGTCGAGCGCGTCGTTCGTGGGGGCCGTGGTCGCGATCAGGGCGGCCGGGGGCGGCGACGCGACCGTCACCGGCGCGCTGCTCGCCGTCGGCGTCGTGCTGGCGCTGTGCGGTCTGGCCATCCATCTGCTGGGCGTGCAGATCATCCACCGGGTCTTCCCGCCGATCGTCACCGGCGGCGTGGTGATGCTGATCGGGTTCGGCATGGCGTACGTGGCCGCCGACGTCTACTGGCCGAAGGACCCGTGGGTGGCGCTGCTCACCATGGCGGCGACGTTCGTGTTCATCGGCGTCTTCAAGGGTTTCCTCGGCCGCATCGGGGTGCTGCTCGGGCTGGTCTTCGGGTTCCTGCTGTCGTGGGGCTGGGACCTGGTCGGCGGCAAGATCCTCTCGCCCGACGCCACCGGCAAGGTGACCGAGCACTTCCGCGTCGACCTCCAGGGCGTCGCCGACGCCGACTGGATCGGCCTGCCGTCGCTGCACGGGCCGGTGTTCGAGGTGTCGGCGATCGTGCTGGTGCTGCCCGTCGTGATCGCGCTCATCGCCGAGAACGTCGGCCACGTCAAGGCCGTCGGCGAGATGACCGGCGCCGACGTCGACGGCTACATGGGCCGCGCGATCATCGCCGACGGCGTCGGCACCGTGGTCGCGACCTCGGTCGGCGGCTCGGCCACCACCACGTACGCCGAGAACATCGGCGTCATGGCCGCCACCAAGGTCTACTCCACGGCCGCCTACTACATCGCGGCGATCGTCGCGATCCTGTTCGGCCTGTGCCCCAAGTTCGGCGCGCTCATCGCCGCCACCCCCGACGGCGTGCTCGGCGGCGTCACCACCATCCTGTACGGCATGATCGGCCTGCTCGGCGCCAAGATCTGGATCGAGAACAAGGTCAACCTCTCCGACCCGGTCAACCTGGTGCCGGTCGGCGCGGGCATCATCTGCGCCATCGGGCCGGTCGCCTTCCCGATCACCGGTACGTTCGCGCTGAGCGGCATCGCGCTCGGCACGATCGTCCTGCTCCTCGGCTACCACCTCCTGCGCGTCACCCGCCGCGAACAGGTGCCCGAAACCGGCCGATAACGGTCCTCACCGGGCCGACGGCTCAGGTTCGCTCTGGCGACCACGGGATATTTGGCAGATCATGCCCGTGTAGCCGCTGTCCAGCGGTCCTAATGTGCCCGCAAAGGCACGAGTCGCCGGCCCGGAAGAGAGGGCTCAGATGGTTTTCGGATGGACCAGACACGGTGACGGCAGGCATCTGGCGCCCGGCGAGGTGGTCAGGCCCGACGAGCGGCTGAGCTGGCCGCGCATGGTCGGCTTCGGCGCGCAGCACGTGATCGCGATGTTCGGCGCGACGTTCGTGTTCCCGCTGGTCATGGGGCTCGATCCGAACGTGGCCGTGATGATGTCCGGCGTCGCGACGATCATGTTCCTGCTGATCGTGAAGGGCAAGGTGCCGAGCTACCTCGGCACCAGCGCCTCGTTCGTCGGAGGCGTGTTCGCCATCAGGGCCGCCGCCGGCAGCGACCTGCCGATCGCGGACGCCATCGTCACCGGCTCGATCCTGGTGGCCGGGTTCGTGCTGGCGCTCGCGGGGCTGGCCGTGCACGTGCTCGGGGTGCAGATCATCCACCGCGTCTTCCCGCCCGTCGTCACCGGCGCGGTGGTGATGCTCATCGGGTTCGGGCTGGCGTACGTGGTGGCCGACGTCTACTGGCCGCAGGACCATTGGGTCGCGCTGGTCACCATGCTGGTGACGTTCGTGGTGATCGTGGCGTTCAAGGGGTTCACCGGGCGGATCGGGGTGCTGATCGGGCTGGTCGCCGGGTTCGCGCTGTCGTGGGTGCTCGACCGGGCCGCGGGGCCGGTCACCTCCGTGCTGCCCGGCCAGAACCTGCGCGACGCGGCGGGCGCGGCCTGCCCGGCCGAGGGCACGTACTGCGTGGCGACGGCGTTCCCGCACGACCGGGTGAGCTTCGACGCCGTCGCCAAGGCCGACTGGTTCGGGCTGCCCGCCTTCCACGCGCCCGACTTCCGCTTCTCCGCCGTGATGCTGGTGCTGCCCGCGGTGATCGCGCTCATCGCCGAGAACGTCGGCCACGTCAAGGCCGTCGGGGAGATGACCGGCACCGACGTCGACCCGTACATCGGCCGGGCGATCATCGCCGACGGCGCGGCCACCGTCGTCACCAGCGCGGTCGGCGGCTCGCCCACCACCACCTACGCCGAGAACATCGGCGTCATGGCGGCCACCAAGGTCTACTCCACGGCCGCGTACTACATCGCGGGCGTGATCGCGATCCTGTTCGGGCTCTGCCCGAAGTTCGGCGCGCTGGTCGCCGCCACGCCGGGCGGCGTGCTCGGCGGCGTCACCGTCATCCTCTACGGCATGATCGGACTACTCGGCGCCAAGATCTGGATCGAGAACCGGGTGGACTTCGCCGACCCGGTCAACATGGTCCCGATCGGCGCGGGCATCATCCTGGCGATCGGACCGGTGACGCACATGATCGGCGGAGACTTCTCCCTGGAGGGCATCGCGCTCGGCACCGTCGTGGTGGTGGGCGGCTACCACCTGCTGCGCGTCATCGCCCGGCGTTCCCCGCGGCCGGCGGCGAGCGAGGCCGGGTGAAGCCGCCGCCGTTCGCCTACCACGCGCCCCGCGACCTCGGCGAGGCGCTGCGGACGCTCGCCGGGGTGCGCGGCAAGGTGCTGGCCGGGGGGCAGAGCCTCATCCCCATGCTCAACATGCGCCTGGCCGCGCCCGAGCACGTCGTCGACATCAACCGGCTGGAGTCGCTGGCCGTCGTCGAGCGGGCCGGCGACGGCGTGCGCGTCGGCGCGCTGGCCAGGCACGCGCAGGTGGCCCGCTCCGGGGCGCATCCGTTGCTCACGAAGGCGCTGCGGCTGGTCGCCCACCCGGTGATCCGCAACCGGGGCACCGTCGTCGGCAGCCTGGTCCACGCCGACCCGGCCGCCGAGCTGCCCGCCGTCCTCGCGATCCTGGGCGGTTCCGTACGGGTGGCCCGCTGGGCCCCCGAGCCGGCCGCGTCCCCTGGTGGCGTTCCGGTGGGGGCGGTGGTCCGGGACGTCCCGGCGGACGAGTTCTTCGTGGGGCCGATGGAGTCCGACGTCCGGCCGGACGAGCTGGCCGTGTCGGCATTCTTCCCGGCGTTGGGCGAGCGCACCGGCACCGCGTTCGAGGAGGTGTCCCGGCGCCACGGCGACTACGCCCTGGCCGGCGTCTGCGCCGTGGTCACTCTCGACGAGGACCTGCGGATCGCCGCCGCCAGGGTCGCCTGCATCGGCGTCGGCCCCGCCCCCGTCCTGGTGGACGTGACGCGCGAGTGCGACCGCCGCCCACCGGCCAGTGTCGACTGGACGGCCGTCGCGCGGGCCGTACGGGACCGGACCGACCCCGACGGCGACGTCCACGCCACGGCCGCCTACCGCCGCCACCTGGTGGGCGTCCTGGCCGAGCGGGCACTGCGGAACGCGGCACGGGAGGGGACGGCGAGCGGTGGAGCATGAGATCACGCTGATCGTGAACGGCACGGCCAGGCGGGTGAGCGTCCCAGGACGCCGCCTGCTGTCCGACTGCCTGCGCCACGACCTCGGCCTGACCGGCACCCACGTCGGCTGCGAGCACGGCGTCTGCGGCTGCTGCACGGTCCTGCTCGACGGCGACCCCGTACGGTCGTGCCTGACGTTCGCGGTCACCGTGGACGGGCGGGAGATCACCACCGTGGAGGGGCTGGGGGAGCCGGACCGGCTCTCGCCGGTGCAGCGGGCCTTCGCCGAGTGCCACGGCCTGCAGTGCGGCTTCTGCACCCCCGGGTTCCTGTGCACGGTGACCGCGCTGCTCGCCGAGAACCCGGCGCCGACCGAGGAGGAGGTGCTCGAAGGCGTGTCCGGCAACCTGTGCAGGTGCACCGGCTACCAGAACATCGTCAAGGCCGTCCACCGGGCCGCCGAGCTGCTGGCGGAGGAGTCGTGACGACCAGGTTGTTCGGGGAGCCGGTGCAGCGGCGGGAGGACCCGAGGCTGCTCACCGGCCAGGGCCGCTACCTCGACGACCTGGGGCGCGACGCGCTCGCCGCCGCCTTCGTCAGGTCGCCGCACGCCCACGCCCGCATCCGCGACATCGACGTGGCCGCCGCGCTCGACGTGCCCGGCCTGGTCGCGATCTACACCTGGGAGGACCTGCCCGAGCGGGTCGGCCGGCCGCTGCCGCTGCTGATCCCGCACCCGGCGCTGACGCACGGGCGCACGGCGTACCCGCTGGCCAGGGAGGTCGTCCGGCACGTGGGCGAGCCCGTGGTCATGGTCGTGGCCGCCGACCGCTACGCGGCCGAGGACGCCTGCGCGCTCATCGAGGTCGACTACGAGCCGCTGAAGGCGGTCGTCGGCCTGGAGGAGGCCGTGCAGAGCGGCCGGCTCGTGCACGACGACGTGCCGGGCAACGTGGGCGCCAACCTCGTCCAGGAGGTCGCGGGAACCGACGGCCGTGGCGCGCGCGAGCGGATCGAGAGCGCGCCGCACACGCTCGCCTTCCGGCTCGACATCGAGCGCAGCGCCAGCATGCCGCTGGAGGGCCGCGGCGTGTACGCCCGCTGGGACGGCCGCGACCTGCGCGTCTACTCCAGCACCCAGACCTCCACCAGCGTGCGCATGGCCGTCGCCGCCGCGCTCGGGCTGCCGCTGCCGCAGGTCGAGGTGATCGCCCCCGACGTCGGCGGCGGCTTCGGCGTGAAGATCGTGCACCCGTGGCCGGAGGAGATCCTCGTGCCGTGGGCCGCGATGACGCTCGGCCGCGAGGTCAAGTGGGCCGAGGACCGCAGGGAACACTTCATCTCGTCGGCCCACGAACGCGGCCAGATCCACCACGTACGCGTGGGCTTCGACGACGACGGCCGGATCCTGGGCCTCGACGTGACGATCCTGCACGACCACGGGGCCTACACGCCGTACGGGATCATCGTGCCCATCGTCACCTCCACGCAGCTGCTCGGGCCGTACAAGCCCGGGGCCTACCGGGTCGAGTTCACCGCCGTGTACACCAACACCGTGCAGGTCACGCCCTATCGCGGGGCCGGCCGGCCGCAGGGCGTGTTCTGCATGGAGCGGACGATGGACAAGATCGCCGGCTACCTGGGCAAGGACCGCACCGACGTACGCGAGGCCAACTTCATCGGGCCCGCCGAGTTCCCGTACGACCAGGGGCTGACGTTCCAGGACGGCCGCCCGCTGGTCTACGACAGCGGGAACTACCCGGAGATGCTCCGCATGATCAAGGAGCTGATCGGCTGGGACTCCTTCGAACGGCGTCCCGGCCGGGGGATCGGCATCGGCTGCTACGTCGAGGGCACCGGCGTGGGCCCGTACGAGGGCGGGCACGTGCAGATCACCTCCGACGGCCGCGTGCACGTCTCCACCGGCCTCA
>JABFVJ010000093.1 GCA_013362835.1 Nonomuraea sp.
GATATGAGATCTTGGTGGTGTCGCGGGAAGGACTTGACGATACGGATGACCACCAGGCGGGGGCCGGTCGCGGCCGGGCTCATGCTGTCCATGGCGCTGGCCGCCATCGACGGCACGATCGTGGCCACCGCGGTGCCCTCGATCGTGCGCGACCTCGGCCAGTTCTCCCTCTTCCCGTGGGTCATCGCCGGCTACATGCTCGCCCAGGCCGTCTGCACGCCGATCTACGGCAGGCTCGCCGACCAGTTCGGCCGCAAACCCATGATCGCCATCGGGATGGTCATCTTCCTCGTCGGCTCCCTGCTGGCCGGCCTCGCCTGGAGCATGCCTGTCCTGATCGTCGCCCGGGTGGTCCAGGGCGTGGGCGCCGGAGCCATCCAGTCGATCGTCCAGACCATCGCCGCCGACCTCTATCCCCTGGAGGAGCGCGGCAAGATCAGCGGGCTGCTCTCCTCGGTGTGGGGCGTCAGCGCCCTCGTCGGACCCGCCGTCGGGGGCGTATTGGCCGAACTGGCCTCCTGGCGCTGGATCTTCTTGGCCAACCTGCCCGTCGGCGCCGCCGCCATCGCCGCGATCGTCGTCTTCCTCACCGAGGACTTCGAACACCGCCCCGCCCGCATCGACGTCACCGGAGCCCTGCTGCTGGCCGCCGGGGTGGTCGCGCTCATGCTCGGGCTGCAGGACGGCGCCTGGTGGCTGGTCGCGGCGGGCGTGGCCGTCCTGGCCGGGTTCGGCTGGTGGGAACGGCGCGCCAAGCAACCGCTCATCCCGCCCTGGGTCTGGCGCGACAGGGTTCTGCTCGGCTCCTTCCTCGGCAGCGCCGTCGTCGGCATGGTGCTCGTCGGGCCCAGCGTCTACCTGCCCACCTACGCGCAGGGCGTGCTCGGCGCCGGCGTCATCGCCGCCGGCTTCGCCCTGGCCGTGCAGTCGATCGGCTGGCCGATCTCGGTGGCCCTGTCGAGCAGGCTCTACATGCGCATCGGCTTCCGCGACACCGCCCTGTGCGGGCTGGTGCTGATCCTCATCTCCGCGATCATGTTCGTCTTCATGCGGCCCAGCGTGCTCTACGCCGGCGTGTGCTCCTTCGTCAACGGCGCGGGGCTCGGCCTGCTGTCGGTCTCGATGCTGCTCGGCGCGCAGAACCAGGTCGGCTGGGAACGGCGCGGCGTCGTCACCGGCAGCGTGATCTTCTTCCGCATCGGCGGCGGCGCGCTCGGCACCGCCGTCCTGGCGGGCGTCGCCAACTCCACCCTGGCCGGCCACGGCTCGGTCGACGAGGCCGCCCGCGCGCTGCAACGCGGCGGCGAGGGACTGGAGCAGGTACGGCAGGCGCTGGCCGAGGCGGTGCACAACGTCTTCGTGGGCATGCTCGTGATCGTGCTGCTCGGGGTGATGGCCGTGCTCGTCCTGCCCAGGCGGGTGCCCGGGCGGTGAGGCGTCACTGCGGGATGGCGCCCCTGATGCAGGCAGGCTTGGACCAGGCGACCTTGCTCTCCTCGGAGATCTGCAGCGCCACACCCACCTGGAAGCAGTAGCCCACGTCCTTGGTCAGCCCCGACAGGCGGGTGCTCGTGGCGCCCTGCTCCAGCGCGGTCAGCGCGGGACCGTCCTCGGCCGGAGCGCGCTGCACCACCACGGGGTAGGAGCGGGCGTAGGCGGGCAGCGTCCACCTGAGCTGGACCGTCACGCCGTTGTCGGCGACGACCGCCACCCGGCGGGGACGCAGGGCGTCGAGGGCCTTGGCGTCGACCGTGGGGTCCGGCTTCGTGGTCGCGGCGGGGGTGGTGGGGGCGGTCTGGTGCTGCCTGGGCGGGGCCTCGGGGTCACGGGTGAGGAGGAAGGCCAGGGCCGCGCCGCCGACGACCGTGACGGTCAGGGTGGCGCCGATGATCACCTTCAGCCTGGAGCCGGGAGTGTTCGGGCTGCCCGCGGTCGCCCTGCTCAGGGAGGAACGCGGGGGGACGGTCGGGGGGACCGGGGCGTGGGGCCGCGGAGCACGGATGGGGTCGAGGACCGGGGCAGGCGCGGGCGCGGGCTCCTGGGCCGCCGGGCCCGCCGGCACCGGAGGGCTCACCGGGCTCGCGGGGGCCGGGAAGGACGCGGGGGCCTGG
>JABFVJ010000269.1 GCA_013362835.1 Nonomuraea sp.
CGGCAGCCCATGGTGCAGCCCTACCTCGACATGGTGGAGTCGGAGGGCGAGACCTCGCTCCTCTACTTCAACCGCCGCCTCAGCCACGCCGTCCGGCGCAACCCGATGCTCGCGCCGGGCATGACCTTCACCGACAACGCGCGGGCCGAGCTCCGCACCCCGGCCCCGGACCAGGTCGACCTGGCAGAGAAGGTGCTCGCAGCCATTCCCCACGCCCTTCTCTACGCCAGGATCGACCTGGTCCGGCTGCCCGACGGCACTCCGGTCGTCATCGAGCTGGAGCTGACCGAGCCGTACCTGTTCCTGCGTTACGCGCCGGACGCGGCGGCGAACTTCGCCAAGGCCCTGACCGAGCTGGTCTGATCAGCAGGAGATCCCGCCGTCCACCGGGATGACCGTGCCCGTCAGGTACGCCCCCGCCCGCGAGGACAGGAAGATGGCCGCGCCCGCCATGTCGTCCGGCCGGCCGATCCTGCCCAGGGGCACGTTCGAGGCGATGGCCGCCCGGGTGGACGGGTCGTCCAGCGCGAACGCCATCATCTTGGAGTCGAACGGCCCAGGCGCGATGGCGTTGACCGTGATGTGCTCCTTGGCGAGCTGCTTGGCCAGGTGGCGGGTCAGCATGTGCACGGCCGACTTGGTCGAGGAGTAGGCGTAGCTCTCCAGGGAGGGCACCTTGATGCCGTCGATCGAGCCCACGTTGATCACGCGGGCCGGGTCGTCGGCGTCGGCGGCCGCCCTGAGCTGCGGCAGGAACCTCTGGGTCAGGTAGAACACGCCCTTGACGTTGATGTCCCAGAGCTTGTCGAAGGCGTGCTCCGGATACTCCTCAAGCGGCGCGCCCCAGGTCGCGCCCGCGTTGTTGACCAGCACGTCCAGCGGGCCCTCCACCGCCGAGACCAGCTTGTCCAGCCCTTCCGGCGTCGACAGGTCGGCCTGGACGGCCGTGCAGCCGAGCTCGGCGGCGGTCTTCTCGACCTCGGCCGTCTTGCGCGCGGAGATGTGGACGGTCGCGCCCGCCTCGACGAAGCCGGCCGCGATCATGCGCCCGATGCCGCGCGAACCGCCGGTCACGACGACCGTCTTGCCTTCCACGGAGAACAGAGTCATGTTCCGGAAGCATGCCATACCGACTGGTCGGTTGCTAGCTGCCCGCGTCCTTCACCCAGAGTCGCAGCAGCCCCCTGAAGTGCTCGGTGAACCGCTCGCGCTCGCCCTCCGGGTACGTCGCCGCCACGGTCTCGACCAGCAGCCGGTCGAACTCCGGCCCGGCGACCCACTCCAGGACGACCTCGTCGACGTGCCCCAGCCGGCTCGCGCAGAACTCCTCGTACCGCTCGACCTCGAAGTACCGGTCGGCCAGCCGCCGGTACTGGGCCAGCCGCTCCTCGTAGGAGCCCTCGACGGCGAAGTAGTCGCGGGTCTCCAGGTCGATCCGCGGCCTGCGCCGGGTGGCCACGCAGAACACGCTCCACTTCACCAGCGCCTTGATCGCCCAGGGGAAGTAGTAGTGCAGGCTGGTCAGGGCCACGTCGGGGCAGGCGTTGGCGTAGTCGATCGGGTGCACGTCGGCGCCCTTGACCAGGGTCTCGCAGGAGTTGAACTCCCATCGGAAGAACGCGTTCACCAGCCGCCCGACCGTGACGACCTCTTCGCCGACCGACGGCGAGAGGAACGCGTGGTCGACCGCGTACCGGTCGTGCATCGGCTCGTCGGGGCGGAAGCGCATGACCATGGTCTCCGCGCCGATCGACAGTGACCTGGCGAACGCGTCGTAGCCCTCGACGGACTGCTGGAGGTGCATGAGCATCTCGCCGCTCTGGTCGTAGGCGCGGTGCAGCTCGTCCCGGTCGCGTACGCGGGAGACGCCCCGCCAGGCGCCGCCGTCGTACGGCTTCATGAACAGCGGGTAGCCGATGCCCTCGGCGACGGCGTCGAGGTCGAAGGACCGGTTGTAACGCTCGGCCGTGTAGGCGTACCGGGCGTTGTCCACCGGGTTCTTGTACGGCACCAGCACCGTCTCCGGCACCTTCAGCCCGAGCCGCATCATCGCGCAGTAGGCCGCGTGCTTCTCCATCGACTGGAACGTGAACGGGCTGTTCAGCAGGTAGACGTCGTCCATCATGGAGATCTTCTTGAGCCACTCGCGCGGGTGGTAGTACCAGTACGCCAGCCGGTCGATCACCAGGTCGTGACGCGGCCTGGCCCGCAGGTCGAACGGCTCGATCGTGATGCGCTCGACGTCGAACCGCCCCACCCCCTCGATCGGCCCTAACCGGCGCAGCACGGTCTCGAACGCCGACGGCCAGTCCTCCTCGGTCCCCAGCAGCAGCCCAATGAGATGACGCACGCTCGCTCCTCCGGCGGTCGCCGCGCGGGGGCTCACACGCCGGGCAGGCGACCGTTCCTGAACAGGTCGACGAACCGTTGATGGTCTTCACGAGCCTGTGCCCCGTAACGGTGCGCGAAATCCACCAACATGGCGATGAATCCGTCGGTGTCGCCGTCGATGACCGCCACGATGGCCTCCTCGGTCGAGAAGTCCACCAGGTCGTGGCTCGACTCGTCGTCGGCCACCGAGTGCATGCGCGCCACCGCGCGCCCGAGGTCGCGCACGATCGACCGCAGCTCGTCGGGCTCGTTCACGTCGTCCCAGTCCAGGTCCGCCGAGTACGGCGACACCTCGGCCACGAGCTGCCCCACCCCGCCCAGCGTCGTGTACCCGAGCCACGGATCGGCGTACGCCTGCAGCGCCCGCTGCGACTCGGCCGTGCGGTGCCCCTGGTGCAGGAAGTAGGAGGCGGCCTTCTCGTTGGCGACGTAACGCGCCACGGCCGGTACCTGGGCCTGTTTCATGTAGAGGATGACGTCGTTCTCCAGCGCCTGCGAACGCCCCTCCAGCAGCAGGTTGTACGACGGGAGCCCCGCCGACCCGATGCCCACGCCCTTGCGCAGCGCCACGTCCTTGACCACGTGCTCCACCGGCCCGGACGGCGTGGGCAGCGTCGCCAGGTAGTCCTCGAACGCCGCGAGCACCGCCTGCCGCGTCCCGTCGTCCACCTCCTCGCGCCCGTCCATGATCGCGAAGCGCCGGTCGTAGTCGTCGATCACGGTCTCGACGTCGAGCATCGCGACCCGCGTGCTGAGCCGCGCGGTCTGCAGCACCCGGTGCAGCACCCCGCCCGTGGTGTCCAGCGTGAGCGACCCGATCGCGTCGTCGCCCCCGGTCGCGATCCCGTGCAGCTCGGTCAGGTACGCCCGCCCGAACTCGCCCACCAGCGTGCTGATCGTCTCGTCCGACAGCGCCTTGGCGTAGCCGATCAGCGCCACGCTCGCGGCGAAGCGCTTGAGGTCCCAGACGTACGGGCCGACGTACGCCTCGTCGAAGTCGTTGACGTTGAAGACCAGTACCCCGGAGGCGTTCATGTACGTGCCGAAGTTCTCCGCGTGCAGGTCGCCGTGGATCCACACCCGGCCGGTGGGCTCGTCCAGGTAGGAGTCGTCGGCGAAGTCGCCGGTCAGGTCGGCGTAGAAGAGGCTGGCGCTGCCCCGGTAGAAGGCGAACGGGGAGGCCGCCATCTTGCGGAACTTGCGCCTGAAGGCGGCCGGGTCCCGCCGGATCGACTCGCCGAACTCGGTGATCAGGACGTCGAGCAGGAAGGAGGAGCGTGTGCCCATGACACGGACAGTAGCTCCCTCCGGCCTTGCCGCCTACCCCGAGATTTCCCTGACCGGGCCAGGTCAGGGGTGCTGCGAGGAGACCGAGACGGCCTCTCCCGTCATGTACGAGGAGTAGTCGCTCGCCAGGAAGACGATCACGTTGGCCACCTCCCACGGCTCGGCCGACCGCCCGAACGCCTCCTTGGCCGCCAGCTCCGCCAGCAGTTCCTCGCTCGTCACCTTCGCCAGGAAGGGGTGCACGGCCAGTGACGGCGCCACGGCGTTGACCCGGATGCCGTGCTCGGCCACCTCCATCGCGACGCACCTCGTCAGCGCCATCACCCCGGCCTTGGCCGCCGCGTAGTGCGCCTGCCCGCGCTGGGCCCGCCAGCCGGCCACCGAGGCGTTGTTCACGATCACGCCGGAGCCCTGGCCGATCATGTGCCGGAGCGCGGCCCTGGTGCAGCGCATGGTGCCGTTGAGCGTGACGTCGACGACCGCGTGCCACTGCTCGTCGGTCATCTCCGTGAGCTCGGCCGTGCCGCCGAGGCCGGCGTTGTTGACCACGACGTCGAGCCGGCCGTGCGCCTCCACCACCGCGTCGAAGAGCGCCAGCACCTGCGCCTCCGACGTCACGTCGCACGGCACGGCGAGCGGCTTGACGCCGGTCAGCTCGGTCAGGGCGTCGGCGGCGGCGCTCAGGCGGCGCTCGTGCCGGTCGGAGACGACGATCGTGGCCCCCTCCTCGGCGCAGCGCCTGGCGGTCGCGTAGCCGATGCCCGCGCCGGCGGCCGCGGTCACCAGCGTGACCTTGCCGTCGAGCAGGCCGTGCGACTTCGGGTAGGGCGGGGCCATCCGTGCTCCAATCAGCGGGGGAGTCCCAGAGTGCGCTCGGCGATGATGTTCCGCTGGATCTCACTCGATCCGGCATAGATCGTGTCCGCCCTGCTGAACAAATACAAGCGCTGCAGCTCGTTCAGCCCGCCGTCCGCCACGAGCCCCGCCTTTCCCTGGACGTCCCGCGCCAGCTCGCCCAGCCTGCGGTGCCACTCCGACCAGTACAGCTTGGCGATCGACACCTCCGGGCCCGGGTCGGGGCCGAGCATGCGCAGGGCGTTCATGCGCATGATCTCCAGCTCCAGCCACGACCTGACGATCCGGTCGCGCAGCACGGGGTCGCCGGCCGCGCCGGTGCGCCGGGCCGTCTCGATCACCTTCGCGAGCTCGCGCCTGAACCCGATCTGCTGGCCGAGCGTGGACGCGCCGCGCTCGTGGCCCAGCGTGGCCATCGCGACCCGCCAGCCGTCGCCGGGCGCCCCGAGGACGTTGCCCGCCGCCGTGCGCGCGCCGTCGAAGAACACCTCGTTGAACTCCGAGGTGCCGGTGAGCTGCCTGATCGGGCGTACGGTGACGCCCGGCCCGCGCATCGGCACCAGCAGGTACGACAGCCCGTGATGCCGCTGCGAGCCCTCCTCCGTACGGCACAGGACGAAGCACCAGTCGGCGACGTGCGCCAGCGACGTCCACACCTTCTGCCCGGAGATCACCCACTCGTCGCCTTCGAGGTACGCCCTGGTCCGGACGTTGGCCAGGTCGGAACCGGCCTCGGGCTCGGAGTAGCCCTGGCACCACAGCTCCTCGCCGCGCTGGATCGGGGGGAGGAAACGGTCCTTCTGCTCGTCGGTGCCGAATTCGAGGATGGTCGGGCCGATGAGGCCCTCGCCGACGAGACCCACTCTGGCGGGGGCGTCGGCTCGCGCGTACTCCTCGTAGAAGGCCACCTGGTCGTCGAGGGAGGCGGCGCGGCCGCCGTAGCGACCGGGCCAGCTCAGGCAGGTCCAGCCGGCCTCGCCGAGGTGGCGTTCCCAGGCCAGGCGCAGGTCGTGGCCCTCGTGCTCCCTGCCGGGGCCGCCGAGCCCGCGGGCGCCGGCGAACTCGCCCGACAGGCTCTCCTCCAGCCAGGCGCGGGCCTCCTCACGAAGGCTCAAAGAACCCTCCGTAGCCGCCCTGGAAGAACACCAGCGGGCCACCCTCGGCGTACGTGTCCAGCTGCAGCACCCGGGCCACCACGATCATGTGGTCGCCCGCCGGGTGCTCGGCCTCGATCAGGCAGTCGATCCAGGCCAGGGCGCCTTCGAGCACGGGGTTGCCGCCCGGTGAGCCGCTCCACTCCAGACCGGCGAACTTGTCGCCGCCCTTGGCCGCCATCTGCGCGCACACCGGCTGCTGGTGCTCGGCCAGCACGTTCACGGTGACGACCTTCGCGCCGCGCACCCGGGGCCAGCTCGTGCTCGTGTGCGCCACGCAGAAGGCCACCAGCGGCGGGTCGAGCGAGACCGACGTGAAGGAGTTGGCGGCCAGGCCGCAGGGCTCGCTGTTGGCCGGGTCGAGCGCGGTGATCGCCACGACGCCGGTCGCGAACCTGCCGAGCACCTGACGGAAGCGCCGGCTGTCGAGGTGGCCGTTCCCGCTGTGCTGTGAAGGGCCGGGCGGCATGGCGGCTCCGTTGCGAATCCTGCTGCGCTGTTGGGGCGTCGGAAGGCCGCGACAGCCGTCCGGCGCGATCAGCCGGGCAGCGTGTGTGCTCATGGGGTCCGCCTCCTCGTCACCGACTGCGCCAATCATACCAAGCGCTTGCTTGGACAGTAGGTCCATTCCGAAAATCCTGTCAACCCGCCGCACGTGGCCGAGCCGGGCGCGACGCGCACGACGCCCGGTTGACATGGGCGAAAACCGCGACATAGCGTGAGGTACGTGCCCAAGCGCTTGCTTGATTTCCGGGACGTCACCGCCGTCGCGGGCATCGGCTACACCCCCTTCACCAAGAACTCGGGCGTCAGCACCCTCACCCTGGCCTGCCGCGCCGTCCTGGCCGCCCTGGAGGACGCCGGCCTCGGACCGGACGCCGTCGACGGCCTGGCCACCCACCGAGTCGGCGACTCCGCCCCGCCCACCCTCGTGGCCCCCGCCCTGGGCATGAACGACCTCACCTGGCACCTCGACCAGTTCGGCGGCGGCAGCGTCTCGCACGCCGTCGTCGGCCAGGCCGCCCTCGCCGTCGCGACCGGCATGGCCGAGACGGTCGTCTGCTACCGGGCGATCAACGCGCGCTCCGAGTTCCGCATGGGCGGCACCGGCCGCGGCGTCCCCGCCGGCCCGGAAGTCCAGTACCAGGCCCCGTACGGCTACGTCGCGCCCCCGCAGCAGTACGCCATGTACGCCCGCGCCCACATGCTCAAGTACGGCACCCGGCCCGAGCACTTCGGCCGCCTGGCGGTCACCCAGCGCGCCAACGCGGTCAAGAACCCGCGGGCGCTCATGCGTACCCCGATCACGCTGGAGGACTACCTGGCGAGCAGGTGGATCGCCGAGCCGTTCCGCCTCCTGGACTGCTGCCTGGAGACCGACGGCGCCTGCGCCCTCGTCGTCACCACCGCGGAACGCGCCCGCGACCTGCGCAGGCGCCCGGTCCTGATCTCGGCGGCGGCCTGGGGCGGCGGCACCTCCCACCTGTCGGGGACCGGCCCCGCCGACCCTACGGTGACCGCCGCCGCCGAGCTGGCCCCCCGCCTGTACGCCCAGGCCGGCCTCGGCCCCTGCGACGTCGACGTGGCCGAGATCTACGACTGCTTCACGTACTCGGTGATCGTCCAGCTTGAGGACTACGGCTTCTGCGCCAAGGGCGAGGGCGGCCCGTACGTGGACTCGGGCGCGACGGCCCTGGACGGCGAGCTGCCCGTGAACACCCACGGGGGCTTCCTGTCGGAGGGCTACGTGCACGGCGTCAACCACATCGCCGAGGCGGTCGCGCAGCTCAGGGGCGAGGCGGGGGACCGGCAGGTCCGCGGCGCCGAGGTGGCGCTCTCGACCGCCCAGCCCGGCTACATCCTGCCCGCCACCTCCGCGCTGATCCTCAGGAGGTCGTGACCCATGCTCCTCGGTCCCCGCCCGGAACCCGACCGCGACTCCGCCGAGTGGTGGGAGCGCCTCGCGCGGGGGGAGTTCGCGGTGCAGCGCTGCGCGGGCTGCGGCACCGCGCGTTTCCCCGCGCGGGCCTTCTGCCCGTCCTGCCGGGGCGAGTCCTGGCACTGGGAACGGGCCGAGCCCGAGGGCGTGGTCGAGAGCTGGATCGTCAACCACCAGCCCTTCCTGCCGGGCGCGGGCGAGCCGTACGTCGTCGTGACGGTCAGGCTGGACGCGGTCCCCGGCTGCCTCGTGCACGGGAACTGGCGCGGCGCCCCGCCGCAGCCGGCCCAGCGGGTACGCGGGGTCCGCAGGCGGATCGACGACCGGCTGACGCTCCTGGACTGGGAGCCGGTGGATGGTCATCCGTCCGGGCGTACGTCCTCGCGCTAGGGCGGATCCGATTCGTACCAGGAATTCCCACCAGTCCCACCATTCCGAAGCTGCCCCCGGGCCGGGCCGCGAGGGCGGATGATGAGGCTGAGGCGTCACGGTGGACGCACCCCCGGAGTTGGCGGCAGACGTGTGCGGTAGGGACTCGGTGACAGGCGTGGCCCCGAGGTCACGGCCGATCGCTGCTGCCGCGGGCCCGGGCCTGAGCCGGGTGGCGCGCAGCCCCCCGCAGGGAGCGGATCGTCGGGAACGGGACGGACCCCCTTGGAGGAAGGCGCGCCCTGGCGGGCGTGGGGGACCCGCCAGGACGCGCTTCCTGCCCCGTGAGCGGCGGCGCCAGGACTCCGGCGAGGGATGGAGTCCTAGACCGTGGATTCGCGCACGGAGTCGGTGGGGAGGAGGGGCACGCGCTGCCGGCGACGTGCGGCGATGCGTCGAGCTGCTCCGACCAGGTCATCGATGGGGTGCGTGACGGGGGCGCCACCCTCCTCGTTCCAGACAAAGGATCCGTCTTCGCACCACACGGTCAGCTCAGTCGACACCGAAAGCACGGGCATTCCCTTGCCATCGCTCTGGTACGTGTGGGTGAACCCCTGGCGATGCAACGCGTAACGCAGTAAACGTGTTGCTTCGCGAGGGTCATGCCAGGGCAGGTACGGCGTACCCGTGCGGTCCGGCAACACTGGCCTCCACCCCCTCACCGGCCTTTAGATGGATTTGTACCAACGAATGGATGATGGGCCGGTCGAGGGGGTTCGGTCAAGGGGTTGTGGCCTGCTAGAACCAGATCGTCTAAATTGTTGGAACAAAAGGGGTGAAAGTGGCAAGGTCGGTGCTGTATCAGCAGGTGGCTTCGGAACTGCGTCGAGCCATCTACTCGGGTGTCCTCGGCCCCGGGGCGCAGCTTCCGACCGAGGCGCAGCTCATGGAAGACCATGGGGTGAGCAGGAACACCGTGCGGCTGGCCCTCGGGGAGCTCGTCAACGAGGGGCTGGTCACGCGCACACCACGGCGCGGAACGGTGGTCAGGGACCGCAGGCCACTGCTGATCTATCCGCAGCGCGAGCTGGAGCCGCAGCCCACCGGGGAACTACGGGAGGCGTTCGCCTACGCCGTTGGCCAGGAAGGCCGCGCGCCCAGCCAGTACATTGAAGTGCTGACGGTTTCTCCCGTCGAG
>JABFVJ010000358.1 GCA_013362835.1 Nonomuraea sp.
CGGCCTACCGCGAGCCGAACAGCGCCCTGATGCGCTGGGCCTGCTCGACGCCCTCGGCCGCGCACTGCTCCTCCAGGGTGCGCGCCTGCGCCCCCTGGAGGAGTCGCTTCGTCGCCACCGCCGCGTCCCGGTTCGTCGACAGCAGCGCCGCGATCTTGTCCTGTACGGTCTTGTCCAGGTCGCCCCCGGCGACCACCTGCTCCGCGAGGCCGATGCGCATGGCCTCGTCGGCGTGTACGTTCCTGGCTGTCAGGCAGATGTCGATCGCCTTGGCCAGGCCGACCAGCTCCACCAGCGGCTTGGTCCCCGTCAGATCCGGGACCAGACCCAGTGCGGGCTCCTTCATGCAGAAAATGACGTCGTCGGCCACGATGCGCAGATCACAGGCGAGCGCGAGCTGGAACCCCGCGCCGATCGCGTGCCCCTGCACGGCGGCGATGGAGACGATCTCCGGGCGGCGCAGCCACAGGAAGCCGTCCTGTGCCTGGCGTATGCGCTGTCCGAAGGTCTCGCCGTCGGTTGCCGCGGCCGAACCGAACGAGCCCTGTCCGGGCACCCCCTCCGGTGTGAACATCCGCAGGTCGATTCCTGCCGAGAAGGACGGTCCCTCACCTTTCACGACGACGACGCGCACCTGCTCGGGCAGGCTCTCGCCGATGCGAGCCAGCGCCGACCATGTCGCGAACGTCTGTGCGTTGCGCTTTTCCGGCCGGTCCAGCGTGATCGTCGCTATCTCACCGTCCACCTCGAAGCGAAGCCCGATCTCCGCCAGCCTTTCGGCAGAGACGTCCTCCGCGTACCCCCCATGCTGTCGCGCCTGTGCTTCCGCCATCGCCTGCTCCCTTTGTCCGGTCGCGCACGGGGTGCGCCACCAAGGCTGACCGTCGCGCCCGAGCTTACAGAATATGATTCTGGCTCGGGCGCGACGTCGGCTGACTAGGGACGGGCGGCTGCGGTCGCACGTTCCGAGGCGGCCGTCAGCGCTTGGACTTGCCTCGAGTCGCCCCGCCGCGCCCGCGCAGAGTCACGCCGGACTCGCTAAGGATGCGGTGGATGAACCCGTAAGACCGACCGGTCGAAGCGGCCAGGGCGCGGATGCTCTCGCCCTGCGCGTAGCGCTTCTTGAGATCGCCGGCCAGTTTTTCCCGGTCGGCCCCGGTGACCCGGGTGCCCTTCTTCAGTGTCTCGGCCACGAGTACCTCCTGTAGTGCCGGACTTCCGCAGCGTTACTCCGCCATGATCAGTCATTTCAGCGGGATCGGCTACCTACTCCACGGGAAAAGATCCGTACCCACTCAAATTAAGATCAGGCAAGTGCCACAAGATCGGAAAATTCGTCGCTCCACGCGTCTTCAGTTCCGTCAGGCAGCAAGATCACCCTATCCGGTGACAAGGCGTCAACGGCACCCTCGTCATGGGTGACTAGGACGATTGCTCCTGAATACGACCTCAGAGCGTTGAGAACCTGCTCGCGGCTGACCGGATCGAGGTTGTTGGTGGGCTCGTCGAGAAGGAGGACGTTGGCGCTCGACAGCACCAGGATGGCGAGCGCGAGCCGGGTCTTCTCGCCGCCGGACAGGACGCCGGCGGGCTTGTCGACGTCGTCGCCGGTGAACAGGAACGAGCCGAGCACCTTGCGCAGCTCGGTGTCGGTGAACGTGCCGCCCGCCGAGCGCATGTTCTCCAGCAGGGTGCGGCCGGGGTCGAGGGTTTCGTGCTCCTGGGCGTAGTAGCCGACCTTCAGGCCGTGGCCGGGCTTGATCTCGCCGGTGTCGGGCTGCTCGATGCCGCCGAGTATGCGCAGCAGCGTGGTCTTGCCCGCGCCGTTGAGCCCGAGGATGACGACTCTGTGACCTCGGTCGATGGCCACGCTGACGTCGGTGAAGACCTCCAGCGAGCCGTAGGACTTCGACAGGTCCTCGGCCGTGAGCGGCGTGCGGCCGCACGGCTGGGGCTCGGGGAAGCGCAGGCGGGCCACCTTGTCGCTCTGGCGCTCCTCCTCGGTGCCGGCCAGCAGCCGGTGCGCGCGGCGCATCATGTCCTGGGCGGCCTTGGCCTTGGTGGCCTTGGCGCGCATCTTGTCGGCCTGGGCGAGCAGCGCGCCCGCCTGCTTCTCGGCGTTGGCCCGCTCGCGCTTCCTGCGCTTCTCGTCGGTCTCGCGCTGGGCCAGATAGGCCTTCCAGCCGACGTTGTAGTGGTCGATCACCGAGCGGTTGGCGTCGAGGTGCAGGACCTTGTTGACCGTCGCTTCAAGAAGGGCGACGTCGTGACTGATGATCACCAAGCCACCTTGATGAGATCGCAAAAAATCACGAAGCCACCCGATTGAGTCCGCATCTAGGTGGTTTGTCGGCTCGTCGAGAAGGAGAGTTTCCGCTCCGCTGAAAAGAATTCGTGCCAATTCCACGCGGCGGCGCTGACCCCCGGAAAGCGTTTGCAGCGTCTGGCCGAGCACGCGGTCGGGCAGGCCCAGGCTGGAGGAGATGGAGGCGGCCTCGGACTCGGCCGCGTAGCCGCCGAGGACGTGCATCTGGTCCTCAAGCCTGCCGTACTGCCTGACGGCCTTCTCGCGGGTGCGCTCGTCGGCCGAGGACATGCCGATCTCGGCCTGGCGCAGCTTGCGCAGGACCTCGTCGAGGCCGCGGGCGGACAGGATGCGGTCGCGGGCCAGGACCTCCAGGTCGCCGGTACGCGGGTCCTGGGGCAGGTAGCCGATGCTGCCGGAGGAGGTGACCGAGCCCGCGGCGGGCAGCGCCTCGCCCGCGAGCACCTTGGTCAGCGTGGTCTTGCCCGCGCCGTTACGGCCGACCAGACCTATCTTGTCGCCGGGGTTGACCCGGAAGGAGGCGTTCTCGATGAGCAGGCGCGCGCCCGCGCGCAGCTCGATGTCACTGGCGATGATCATGTTGGCGGACACTCCCGAGCTAGGAAACGAGGATTGGGCGTGCGACCGCCGGTCAATCGGGAGTATGCATACAGATCAGTGTAGGGCCCCCGTGCCGGGCCCTACCTCTCGTTAAAGGCGGCCTCCGATCAGGGCGAGGACGGCGATGGCGGCCAGGCCGTACTGGGCGGCGGAGTTGGTCGAGACGTACGGGGCCTCCATGACGGGGGCGGGCACGTGCGGGCCTTCCACCGTGGTCAGGCGCCATTCGGGCGTGCGCTGGAGCGGGTTGACGTTGAGCTGGTCGCCCTCGTCGTGGAAGAACTTGCGCCAGGCCAGGGCGGCCAGCTCCGCGTCACCGGTACGGGCCGCCGCGTACGCGGTGAGCCTGCTGTGCGCCTGGACGAGCGAGATCCCGGTCAGCGCCCGCCCCAGCTCGGCCTCCTGCCGCTCGGGCGGGGCCAGGTAGAGGCGGCAGTAGTCCAGCCAGGCGCGTTCGAAGCCGGGGACGTCCACCAGGTCGATCAGCTCGGCGCAGATCTCGGGCAGCCCGAACAGCGACGACAGGTGCGAGACCATGATCGCGTCACGGGTGGTGTCGAAGCGGCCGGTCGCGAGGTCGAGCCGGGCCTCGCCGGTCAGGAAGCCGCGTGGCAGCGCGCCGATGCCGGCCATCGTGCCGAGCAGCCGGTCCCTGGCGCGGTCGTCGCCGTGCCGTTCCCAGCGGGTCAGCCAGGCCGCGGCGAGCGCGCCCCAGTCGGTGCCGAGCCCGACCGCCAGCGCCTTCGGGTCGGGGGTGTAGACGTCCTCGCGCACCTTGCGGGTGGGGTCGATGACGAGGAACGTCTCCTCGGGGACGGCGAGCTCGTCGAGCAGGTCGCCGGTGCGCTCGTCGGCGGTCAGGTAGTAGTGGAAGCGGCGGTAGGCGGCGTTGGAGACGCGCAGCTGCTTGGCGCTGCATCCCCAGTGCTGCACGTTGTGCCTGGTGCCGAGGCCCTTCCAGCGGCCCAAATGGTAGACGTCCACCTCGCCGGTGTGGCGGGTCATGGCCTCGGCGAAGCGGAAGACGTCCGCGCGGCCGGTGCGCAGGTAGTGGTACCAGAGCCACAGGTCGGGCGAGAGCTCGGAGTTGGCCCAGGCGTAGCCGCCGACGTCGTAGCGCCAGGTGTGCCGGTCGGCGTCGTAGGTGTGCATGACGTCGCCGTAGTCCCAGAAGCCGTACCAGCGGCGCTGCTCGCGTTCGCGCAGGTAGAAGTCGAACAGGAAGTCCAGGCGGTCCTCGATCTCGGCGCGGGCCGGGGTCGAGCGGTCGGGCAGGTCCCAGACGCCGAACACGCCCGCCTCGCGCAGGCGCTCGGGCGGCGCGGTGAGCAGCGGGGGCGCGTTCACGGCGGCGGCGTGCGCGGCCAGGGTCGCGTGGGGAGGCGTCGCGCCGTACGCGCGCAGGCTCAGCTCGTGCGTACGGGCGATGCCGCGCGCGTCGCCGAAGCCCGGCTCGTAGTCCTCGTAGGTGACCTCCAGGCCCTCCAGCTGGTCGGCGAAGGTGTCCTGGCCCAGGCCGTCGTGGTAGAAGCGCAGGTCCATGGCGGGGGCCGAGGGCGACCAGAGCCAGACGGTGACCGTGGCCAGGTCGGTGGCGGCGTTCCTGACGTCGAGGCGGGTGGGGTGCAGGCGCCAGAAGTCGCGCAGGCCGAAGCCGAGGCCGCCGGAGACGCCGCCGAGGTAGCCGTACCCCTGGGAACGGGTGCCGGAGGGGGCGCTCACCCAGGCGTGGCCTTCCGCGGTGCGTTTGCGCAGGGTGTAGCCGTCGGCGGAGGTCTGGTCGAGGGTGTGGTCGTTCCAGGCGGGGATCAGGTGCGCGCCGAGGTCCGGCGGCGGGTCGCAGGGGCGGCCTTCGAGCTGGGCGCGGCGTACCGGCTCGCCGGGGTCGCGGCGCAGGCCGGTCAGTCCGCGTACGGCCTCGGCGTGGAAGCCGTGCGGCCCGGCCAGGCGTACGTGCCGGTCGTGGAGCTCGTCGCGCATGACCACGTCGGCGCGCAGGCCGAGCCCGGCCAGGAAGTCGCGTCCTGGGTCGCCGTCCCAGACGAACGTGTGCAGCACGCGCACGTCCTCGGCGCCGGCGTAGAAGTACAGGCGCACGGTGAACGGCAGCCAGTCGCCGTGCCGGCCCTCCAGCCGGACCACGGCGCGCACCGGGCCGTCCTGCTCGACGGTGACGCGTTCGACGACGCCCGCCGCGCTCTCGCGGGGCGCCGCGCCCTCGTCGGGGGTGGGCTCGCGCTGGCGCAGGCTGACCAGGCGCACGTCCCTGGCGAGCTCGCGGCCGTCGCGGGCGACCGAGCGGGCCAGCGTCCCGCCGCCCTCCTCGATCGTCCAGGTGACGACGCCGGTGCCGACGCGCAGCACGCCGTCCTCGCGGACGACGGTCACGGGGTGCGCGGGGGCCTGCGGCTCGCGTCCCGGTTCGAGCCGGTACGTACGGGCAGGCGCCTCCTGCGGGCCGATCGCGTGCGCCGACCACTTGACCGACCCGTCCGGCCAGGTCGCCGTCACCCAGGTCTGCACCGGCACCGGACGCCCGGCGTCGTCGGCCAGCCCGAACGGCGAGCCGGCCGCGACCGTGCCGCGCGGCCACGGCACGCCCCACGTCACGCCCTGTTCGCCCGGCCCCTCCAGCCACCGCAGCGCCGTCACTCCTTCACCGACCCGATCAGCACGCCCTTGGCGAAGTGTTTCTGCAGGAACGGGTAGAAGAACAGGATCGGCAGCGTCGCGATCACCACGACCGCGAACTTCAGCCCCTGGGTCGGGAAGAACACCGATTCGAGCTGGGCCAGGGCGTTCTCGGCGTCGGGGCTGGTGAGCTGCCTGACCAGCACCTGCAGCGTCCACTTCTTGTTGTCCTCGATGTAGAGCAGCGGCGACATGTAGTCGTTCCAGATGCCGACCGCGTAGAACAGCGAGAACGTGGCGATGATCGGCTTGGACAGCGGCAGCACGATCTTGAAGAAGACGCCCATCTCGTTGCAGCCGTCGATGCGCGCGGCCTCCTCCAGCGCCTGCGGCAGCTCCTGGAAGAAGCTCTTGACGATGATCAGGTAGAACGGGTTGATCGCCAGCGGCAGGATCAGCGCCCAGTAGCTGTCCAGCAGCCCGAGGTCGCGCACCACCAGATACGTCGGGATCATGCCGCCGCTGAAGACGAGCGTGAAGATGACCAGGTTCAGCACCAGCGCCCGGCCCGGCAGGTACCGCTTGGCCAGCGGGTAGGCCATCGTGAACGTCAGCATGACCTGCACCAGCGTGCCGACCGCCGTCACGCAGATCGTGGTGATCAGCGCCCTGACGAAGGTGCCGGTCTCGAAGATGTAGGCGTAGGTGCTGGTGACGAACTTCTCCGGCCACAGGAAGAACGGCCGGGAGGCGATCTCGGCCTCGGTGGCGAACGAGCCGGCCAGGACGTACAGCAGCGGCAGGATCGTGATCAGCGCGAGGCCGCTGAGCAGGACGACGTTGGCCACGTCGAACGCGCGGCTGCCCAGGGACTCGCGGTGTTTCGTCTGGGACATACCGGAGCTCCTTAGAACAGTCCACGCTGGCCGAGGCGCTTGGCCAGCCAGTTGGAGCCGAAGATCAGGACGACGCCCGCCAGGCCCTTGAACAGGCCGACGGCGGTGGAGTAGCTGAAGGCGCCCTGGGTGATGCCGATGTAGTAGACGTAGGTGTCGAAGACGTCGGCGACCCCGCGGTTCAGCGCGTTGGTCAGCAGCCAGATCTGCTCGAAGCCCGAGTCGAGCAGGTTGCCCGACATGAGGATCGCCATGACCACGATCGTGGGGCGGATCGCGGGCAGCGTGACGTGCCAGAACTGCCGCAGGCGGCCGGCGCCGTCCATGCGGGCGGCCTCGTACAGGTCGGAGTTCACCCCGGCGAGGGCGGCCAGGTAGATGATCGTGCCCCAGCCGGTCTGCTTCCACAGGAGCTGGAAGATGACGATCGGCCGGAACCAGTCGGGCTGCGCCACGTAGTTGACCTTGGGGCCGCCGATCAGGTCGTGCACGGTCGTCGCGATCACCCCGAAGTCCACCGAGAACAGCAGGTACGTCAGCGAGGCGACGATCGTCCAGGCCAGGAAGTGCGGGATGTAGATCAGCGACTGGATCGAGCGCTTGAGCACGTTGAGCCGCAGCTCGTTCAGCAGCAGGGCGACGATGATCGGCGCGGGGAAGACGAACACCGCCGTCAGCAGGGCCAGGAAGAGCGTGTTGAACATCAGCCGGCCGAAGTCGGGGCCGGTGAACAGCTCCTCGAAGTGCTTCAGGCCGACCCACTCGCTGCCCGAGTAGCCCAGGAACGGGAGGAAGTCCTGGAAGGCGATGGTCAGGCCGTACATCGGCAGGTACTTGAAGATCGCGAAGTAGGCGACGCCGGGCAGCAGCATCAGGTACAGCCAGCGGTACCGCCGCAGTGCCGTGCGCACCGACAGCCTCTCTCGGCGGCGCCCGGGTTCCGCGGCCGCCTTCACGGGAGGCGGCGCCAGGTCGGTGGCCACAGCGGCCTCCTTTCGTGTGAGCGGCCCGGAGGGTGTCCCCCGGGCCGCTCAGAGGGTCAGTTGCCGAGTTTGGAGACCAGGTCGTTGACCTCGGCCGCGATCTGGGTGCCGCCGTTGTCGTACCAGCGCTTGATCTCGGCCCGCAGGCCCGCCTCGTCGAGCGCGCCGGACAGGAACTTGATCCGCGCGTCGGTGATGATCGGGTCGAGCGTCTGGCCCTTGGCGATCGCCGTGGGCGCGACGACGGCGAGCGCCGGGTTGTGCACGGCCGTCTTCAGGTCCTCGGCCACGAGCTGCTCGCGCAGCTTGAGGTTGTCGTTGTGCGGCGCGTCGTCGTAGGCGAACGGGTACGCGCCGATGCCCACGCTGACCGTGGTGCCGAGCTGGATGAACGCCTTGTCCACGTCGTTCTGGATGGCCTTGATCTTGGGGTCGTCCTGGTTGACGAGCAGGGCGGCGTTGTTCTCGACCTTGAAGTTGCGGCCCTCGATCCCGTTGCTGAGCAGGATGCCGCCCTCCTTGGAGGCCATCTTGTCCAGCACCTTCAGCACGTCGTCGAGCTGCTGCTCGGTCTGCACGCTCTGCCGGGAGATGGCGATCACGCCGTTGTAGCCGGTGAAGGGATAGGAGAACTTCTGGCCGTCGGGACGCTTGAGGTTGCCGACCATGGCGACCTTGTCGAAGTCGTCCGGGTTCTTCTCCTTGAGCAGGTCGAGGAGCTGGATCGCCCGGACGTTCACGTCGATGATCATGCCGCCCTTGTCCTGGAAGAACGGCTCGTTCCACTTGGTGGAGTCGAGGGTGGCGAAGTCCGGGTTCACCAGGCCCTCGTCGATCATCTTCTTCACGAACTTGTTCGCGGTGACGAACTCCTCGGTGTCGAACCCGGGGACGAGCTTGCCGTTGCGCTCACCCCAGCCGTTCGGGGCGCCGAACCAGGTCTCGATCACGTCGTACGGGCTGGCGCTGCCGTACTGGGGGGAGGGCCACTTGGGGATGATCAGGCCGTAGGTGTCCTTCTTGCCGTTGCCGTCGGGGTCCTTCTCGGTGAACGCCTTGGCGACGGCGTACAGGTCGTCGACGGTCTCGGGCAGTTTCATGCCCACCTTGTCCAGCCAGTCCTTGCGCAGGACCACGGCCGAGCGGAGCAGCGGGCGAACCCGGTAGATGCCGTACGTCTTGCCGTTGGTGGAGGCGTTGCGCGCGGTCTGCTCGTCCTTGGGCTTGAGGTTCGGGTACTTGTCCAGCTTGCCGGTCAGGTCCCAGAACGCCCCGGCCTGGGCGGCCCGGACGAACGACGAGCTCTTGTCACCCTGGATGACCATGACCTGCGGCATCTTGTCCGAGGCCAGGGTGACGTTGGTCTTGTCGTTGTAGTCGGCGTTGGGCACCCACGTGATCTTGAGCTTCTTGCCGACCAGCTTCTCCATCGCGGTCTGCACCTCGCCGGCCGGGTCGGGGGCGGTGCCGAACAGCGGGACCATCATGGTCACCGTGCCGGAGTCGGACGCGGCCTCGCCGCCGCCGGAGCAGGCGGTGGCGGTCAGTGCCGTCGTTAGCGTTAACACGGCGGCCATGAGGCGGCGGCGACGGGATGCGCTCATGAGTTCCCTTTCGAATGCAGGCGCGCCTCGTTCTCGGCGAAGAAGCGCTGGCAGAGCCACGTGTTGAGGGTGATCCAGGCGCCGAAGCCGA
>JABFVJ010000081.1 GCA_013362835.1 Nonomuraea sp.
GACCACGGTCTCGTCCCCGCCCTGCTCGGGCACGAGCCCGAGGGCGACCGGGTGGCCAACAAGACCGGTACCGACGAGGGCATCAGGACCGACGTCGGCATCCTCGACGGCCGGATCGCGTACGCCGTGCTCGCCCACGGCCCCGCCGGCAGCGAGCCCGGCCTGACCGCCGCCGTACGCCGGGCCGGGCAGGACATCGCCGCCCGCCTCGGAACGGCTGCCGCGCCGCCGGTTCCGTGAGCCGGCCGGCTCAGCGCAGCGACGGCTCCAGCGAGTTCCTGAGCTGCGCCGAGGCCGTACGCAGGTAGGCCAGGAACGACCGGGCGGCCGGGTTGGGATTGGTCGGCCGCCTGGCCACGCCGATCCTGCGGAACAGGTTGGGCGTGGCCAGACGGCACATGTGCAGCCCTGTGGCGCCCTGGAGGCCGAGGCTCGGCACCAACGCGACGCCGAGCCCGGCGCGTACCAGGCCGATCGTCACCTCGTAGTGGTCGCTGCGGCAGCGGATCCGCGGCGAGAAGCCCTCCAGCGTGCCGGCCCGCTCAAGGATCGACACCGGGTGCTCGGCGCCGAACGTGGTGATCCACGGCTCGTCGGCCAGGTCCGCCAGCCGTACCTTGGGGCGCTGGGCGGCGGCGTGACCGGTCGGCAGGACCAGCAGCTGCGGCTCGTCGAACAGGTGGACGACCTCCACCCCTTCCGGGCACTGCCACGGGTCGAGCGCGTGCTCGAAGACCACCAGCACGTCGAGCGCGCCCCGCTCCAGATCGGGCAGCAACTCGTACGGCTGGCCCTCCACCAGGTCGAGCGCCACCTTGGGATAACGGGAGGCGAACCGCGACAACGCCAGCGGCAGCAACCGGTACCCGGCGGAGGCGAAGAAGCCGATGCGCAACTCACCGGCGTCGACCCTGGCCTGGGCCAGCAGGTCCTTCTCGGCCGCCTCGATGATGTCGACGACCTCCTGCGCCCGGATCGCCAGCCGCCGTCCCGCCTCGGTCAGCCGCAGACTCTGCGCGTTCCGCTCGACCAGCCCGACCCCCGCCTCCTCCTCCAGCCGCGAGAGCTGGTGCGACACGGCGGACGGCGACAACTTCAGCACCCTGGCGGCACCGGCGATGCTGCCCGTCCTGAACACCTCAAGCAGGACACGCAACCGGTTACTACTCAACACGGCACCAAGCGTACGAGCCCGCCCGGCCCGTCAACGCGAAACGGCCCCTACCGCGCGACAGAATCGCAGGTAGAGGCCGTTTTCGACTAGACGGACATCTTCTTCTTGAGGTTCTCGTCCAGCGCGGCCAGGAAGTCCTGGGTGGTGAGCCACTTGGCGTCGCCGCCGACCAGGAGCGCGAGGTCCTTGGTCATCTGGCCGCCCTCGACGGTCTCGACGCAGACCTGCTCCAGCGTGTTCGCGAAGTCGGTCACGGCGGGGGTGTTGTCGAGCTTGCCGCGGTGGGCCAGGCCACGCGTCCACGCGAAGATCGAGGCGATCGGGTTGGTGGAGGTGGGGTTGCCCTTCTGGTGCTCGCGGTAGTGGCGGGTGACGGTGCCGTGGGCGGCCTCGGCCTCGACGGTCTGGCCGTCGGGGGTCATCAGGACCGAGGTCATCAGGCCGAGCGAGCCGAAGCCCTGCGCGACGGTGTCGGACTGCACGTCGCCGTCGTAGTTCTTGGCGGCCCAGACGTAGCCGCCCTCCCACTTGAGCGCCGCGGCGACCATGTCGTCGATGAGGCGGTGCTCGTAGGTGAGCCCGGCCTTCTCGAAGTCGGCCTTGAACTCGGTCTCGAAGACCTCGGCGAAGATGTCCTTGAAGCGGCCGTCGTACGCCTTGAGGATGGTGTTCTTCGTCGAGAGGTAGACCGGGAAGTTGCGGGCCAGGCCGTAGCGCATCGAGGCGCGGGCGAAGTCGCGGATCGACTCGTCGAGGTTGTACATGGCCATGGCGACGCCGCCGCCCGGGAAGTCGTACACGTCGAGCTCGATCGGCTCGGAGCCGTCCTTCGGCGTGTACGTCAGGGTCAGCGTGCCCTCGCCCGGGATCTTCAGGTCGGTGGCGCGGTACTGGTCGCCGAACGCGTGACGGCCGACGACGATCGGCTTGGTCCAGCCGGGGACGAGCCGCGGCACGTTCGACATGATGATCGGCTCGCGGAAGATCACGCCGCCGAGGATGTTGCGGATGGTCCCGTTGGGGGACTTCCACATCTTCTTGAGCCCGAACTCCTCGACCCGCGCCTCGTCGGGGGTGATGGTGGCGCACTTCACACCGACGCCGTACTTCTTGATGGCGTTGGCGGCGTCGATGGTGACCTGGTCGTCCGTGGCGTCGCGGTACTCGATCCCCAGGTCGTAGTACTTCAGGTCGACGTCGAGGTAGGGAAGGATCAGCTGGTCCTTGATGAACTGCCAGATGATCCGGGTCATCTCGTCGCCGTCAAGCTCGACGACGGGACCCTCCACCTTGATCTTGGGCATGCGAATGGTTCCCCTTCGATGAATGGATGCGTTGAGGCTATCGGACCGTCTTGTCAACCGGCCAAAAGGGACAGCAGCCAGTCCTTGAACGCGTTGTTGTACAGCGCGAGCGAGGTCAGGGCCAGCATGAAGCCGAACGCGATCAGCGTGACGACGTCGGTCTTCCTGCTGCGGACGGCCAGTTGCCCGTCGTACCCGGCGAACCGGAGCGCGGCGGCGACCATCAGCACGGCGCCCAGCGCGAACCCGCCCCAGCGCGGGTCCACCAACAAGATCACGAGCACGGTGACGACCGCTCCCGCCACAATCAGCGGGAACGGCCCCCATCGCTCGCGTTCGGTCCCTTGACTCAACGTTCTTCTATCGGCTTCCACTTCTGATCGCGCTCGCCAATGTATTCACTGTCGGGCCGGATCAGCCTGTTGTCGGCGTGCTGCTCGATCACGTGGGCGGTCCAGCCGGACATCCGGCTGATCGAGAAGACCGGCGTGAACAGGTCCGTCGGGATGCCAAGGTAGTGGTAGACCGAGGCGGCGTAGAAATCGACGTTCGGATAGAGGCCCTTCGTCTCGAGGACGACCTCCTCCATCTCCTTCGACATCCGGTAGTAGGTGTCGTCGCCGGTGGACTCGGCCAGCTCGGCGGACATCCTGCGCAGGTGGGTGGCACGCGGGTCCTCGGTCTTGTAGACCCGGTGGCCGAAGCCCATGATCTTCTCGCCCGCGGCCAGCTTGTCGCGTACGGCCTGGGCCACCCCGCCCGGCGGGATCGACTCCAGCGTCTTCATGACCTGCTCGTTCGCGCCGCCGTGCAGGGGGCCCTTGAGCGTGCCGATGGCGGCGACGATGGCCGAGTGCATGTCGGACAGGGTCGCGGCGCAGACGCGGGCGGCGAACGTGGAGGCGTTCATGGTGTGGTCGGCGTGCAGCACCAGGCACTCGTCGAAGATCTCGACCTCGCGCCGTTCGGGGGTGCGGCCGGTGACCTGCAGCAGGAAGTTCCCGGCGATGCTGAGCCCGGGGTCGGCCTCGGGGACCGCGCCGCCGGTGCGCGCGGCGTGGTAGCGGGCGACCAGCACGGGCTGCTGCGCGGTCAGGCGGGCGGCCTTGCGCAGGTTGGCCTCGGGGGCGATGGAGTCCTTGTCGGGGTCGTCGGCGCCGGAGAGTGAGACGAGCGAGCGGAGCGCCTCCATGGGTTTCTGCTTCTCGGCGATCTCCGCCACGTTCGCGGCGACCAGCGCTCCGAGCTCCCTGCCCTGCGCCAGGTCGGCGCCGTAGGCCTCCAGCTGGGCGCGGGTGGGCAGCTTGCCGTGCTGGAGCAGGTGTGCGGTCTCTTCGAACGTCGCTCGGCCGGCCAGGTCGTGGATGTCGTATCCACGGTAGAAGAGGCGACCGGCCTTTCCGTCAATGTCGCTCAGCGCTGTGGACGCGGCTACGACATCGGCGAGGCCTTTCGTGGGCTTGTCCGCCATGAGTGATTCCTCCGCTTATCTCCGTCCGAAGTCTACCCGTGAGCAGGTAAAACCGTTCGCAGAGGTCCAGACCAATTTCACGTAGGATTCTCCTTTCAGCAAAGGAGATTCCGCATCCCCTCGGTTGGGTAAGCCGGAGCTGTAGTAATAGTTACGGCGGGCTACCTGGGGAGGAACTGCCGTGGAGGGGCCGTTCATACGCATCGAGGACACCGGCGAGGTGCTCCCGTTGCGCCCCGAGATCACGACGGTCGGAAGGGGCCGGGGTGTTGACATCCGGCTCACCGATCCCAGTGTGTCTCGACTCCATGCCGAGTTCGTCAGACGAGGACCCTACCTGTACGTCGTTGACCTGGGCCTGTCCCGCAACGGCACACGGGTGAACGGCAGGCCGATCGCCCGGAGGGTCCTTGACGACGGAGACGTCGTTTCCTTCGGCGCGGCGCGGGGTCGCATCGGTGGAGTCCCCCGTGAGGACTTCACCCCCGAGGTCGAGCTGCGCAGGGCGGCGGCGCCCGAGCTGACCAGGCGCGAGGTCGACGTTCTGACCTCGCTCTGCAGGCCGGCGCTGTCCGACGAGGCGTTCGTCGCTCCGGCGACGGCGCGCGAGATCGCCGACGACCTGGTCGTGACCGAGGCCGCGGTCAAGCAACACCTGCTGCGGCTCTACCAGAAGTTCAGGATCCCTGAGGGCACCAACCGCCGCACGCGCCTCGCCAACGAGGTCGTCGCGCTCGGGCTGGTGCGTCCGACACCTGTGGTGCCACCACAGCGGTCGGCGGGCGCCACGGCCGAGCAGCCGTCGGCGGCCGGCAGGAGGGCTTCCTAGAAGGAGCCAGATCGCGACCGGGGCTTCGGCGAGGGGTTCCGGCAGCGTCGGAACCACACGAGATCACCGTGCTCATCCCTGCTGGGCGCGGAACGGGCAACGGCGGGTGACCGCGGGCCGAAACGGCCTCCGGGGCACGCGCCGGGCTTGTCGCCGGCCAGGAGACGTTCCGGCGACGCGCGTTCGTTCACCATGCGCGCGACGCCGGAAGCGACCGTTTCCTGTCCGGTGGATTTCAGGCCACCCGAAAAGCCTCAGATGACGCGGAAACCGTTGCTGGGCCTGCTGGTTCTGTTGGCCCGGTCCACGGCGACCGCGTAGTAGTGGTCGCCGCGCTTTCCGTCGGGGTCCGTCCAGCGGATCTGGCGGTCTCCCGGCACGACCGCGACCAGGTTGCTCGCGTCGGCGAAGGCGTCCTGGCCCGCGTGGTCGGGGAAGCGGAAGATGGCGAACTGGAACGGCTCGTCGCGGCCGGTGGCGACCGCGCGTACCTCGACGCCGCCGGAGCGGCGCAGCGCGTAGGCCAGCACCGGGCGGCGCGGCGGCTCGCCGTTCGCCAGGCGGGGCAGCACGGGCGCGAGCGCGGGCCGCTGGTAGTGGTCGTTCACGGCGGTCGTGATGGACGTGAGCCGGTCCACCTTCACGTCGTTGGCGTTGTACCAGATGTCGCCGCTGATCTCGGCGTGGTCGCGGTTGAGCGTCAGGTGCTTGGACAGCTCGGCCGGGTCCTGCCACTGCGGCGCCTGCGCGGGGTCGCCCGCCTTGTACGCCGCCTGCCCGATCCACAGCAGCGTGTCCGTGCCGGCGGCCACGTCCGACCACCACGGGACGAGCTTGGAGTAGTCGGCGGGCGGCTGGCCGATGTACCAGTAGAGCTGCGGCGCGATGTAGTCCAGCCAGCCCTTCTTGACCCAGCCGCGGGTGTCGGCGTGCAGGTTGTCGTACGACTGGCCGCCGTTGGTGTCGGAGCCGAGCGGGTCGGTGCCCTTGTTGCGCCAGATGCCCGACGGGCTGATGCCCCAGGCGATCTCCGGCTTGGCCTGGAGGACGCGCTGCTGCATCTCGCTGACCATGAGGTCGACGTTGTGGCGCCGCCAGGTGGCGAGGTCGGGGAAGCCGGCGCCGTACTGGGCGAAGGCGGCGCTGTCGTCGAAGGCCGTCGTGTTGGTCGGGTAGAAGTAGTCGTCGAAGTGCAGGCCGTCGATGTCGTAGCGGGTGACCGCGTCCATCATGGCGTCCTGGCAGAACTTGCGGACCTCGGGCAGGCCCGGGTTGTAGTAGAGCTTGCCGCCGAACGGCAGGATCCAGCCGGGGTTCTTGCGGCCGGGGTGGTCGGGGTGCAGCTTGGCCGGGTCGGACTGCATCGACACGCGGTAGGGGTTGAACCAGGCGTGGAAGGCCAGGCCGCGCTTGTGGGTCTCCTCGACGGCGAACCCGAGCGGGTCGTAACCGGGGTCCTGCCCCTGGGTGCCGGTCAGGTACTGCGACCACGGCTCGTACGGCGACGGCCAGAACGCGTCGGCCGTGGGCCTGATCTGCACGAACACCGAGTTGAGCTTGCGCTGCACGGCCACGTCGAGCCAGGCGAGGTACTCGGCCTTCTGCTCGTCGGCGGTCAGACCCGGCTTCGACGGCCAGTTGATGTTGACCACGGAAGCGATCCACATGCCGCGCATCTGACGCAGCGGCGGAACGTAGCCGGCCTGGGCGAACGCCGGCAGCGGCACGGCGGAGGCGGCGGCGGCGAGAGCGAGACCCTTCAGGAGAGTCCTTCTGCTGGGCATGGGGGGTGGCCTCTCGACAATGGTTGTGTCGAGGGCGACGATGACAGAAAATTACCTTCAGATCAACAACTGTGAAGGAAAATGCCGCATGAGCGCAGAGCTGGTCCGACTTGCGATGACGGTGCTCCAGCCGGGGTTCGAAGGGACGTCGGCTCCCGACTGGCTGCGCCGGGCGCTCGGCGAGGGCCTCGGCGGCGTCGTCCTGTTCGCCCGCAACACCATCGGCGAGCAGCTCGTACGTTCGGTGCGCGCCGAGAACCCCGGCGCGGTCGTCGCGATCGACGAGGAGGGCGGCGCGGTCACCCGGCTCGAAGTGCTCGCGGGCAGTTCGTTCCCCGGCAACCGGGCGCTGGGCGTGGCCGACGACGTCGAGCTCACCGAACGGGTCGGCCGCCAGATCGGCCGCATGCTCGGCGAGCTGGACATCTCACTCAACTACGCGCCTTCCGCCGACGTGAACGCGAACCCGGAGAACCCGGTCATCGGCGTGCGCTCGTTCGGGCCCGATCCCGAGCTGGTCGCCCGGCACACCGTCGCGTACGTGGCCGGGGTTCAGGGCGCCGGCGTGGCGGCCTGCGCCAAGCACTTCCCCGGCCACGGGGACACGGTCACCGACTCCCACCTGGCGCTGCCCACCGTGCACGCCTCGCGGGCGGTGCTCGACGAGCGCGACCTGCCGCCGTTCCGGGCCGCGATCGCGAACGGGGTGCGCTCGATCATGTCCGGCCACCTGCTCGTGCCCGCGCTGGATCCGGCGATGCCGGCGACGCTCAGTGCCGCCGCCCTGACCGAACTCCTCAGGGGCGAGCTCGGCTTCGACGGGATGCTCGTCACCGACGCGATCGAGATGAAGGCGGTGGCCGCCCTGTTCGGCCCCGGCGAGATCGCCGTGCGCGCGCTCGCCGCCGGGGCCGACGCCATCTGCGTGGGCGTGACCGACGAGGGCGGCCTGCGCGAGCTGCGTGACGCGATCGTCGCCGCGGTGCGCTCGGGCGTACTGAAGGAGGAGCGCCTGGCGGAGGCGGCCGGGCGGGTGCGCGCGCTGTCCGCCTGGTACGCCGGGCGGACCGCGCTGCGTGAGAAGGCCCGCGCCGACGTCGACGAGGGCGTCGGCCTGGAGGCCGCGCGGGCCGCGCTGACCACGACGGGGACGGCGACGCTCGACCGCGGTCCGCTGGTCGTCGAGGTCAACACCCGCCTCAACCAGGCGGTCGATCCCGCCACGCCGTCCGGCATCGCGGCGGCGCTCACCGCGCGGCTGCCGAACACGGCCAGGGTGCGGCTCGACCGCGACGGCGAGCCGCCCGCCTTCGACGACCGTCCCGTGGTGCTCGTGGTGCACGACGCGGCGCGGCACCCGTGGGTGCGCGAGGCGGTCGCCCGGACCCTCGCGGTACGGCCCGACGCCATCGTGGTCGACACCGGCATCAGCGACGGGCCCGTCGGGGCCACGCACGTCGCCACCCACGGCATCTCCCGCGTCTCGGCACAGGCGGCCGCCGAATGGCTGACCCGTTGAGCGCCGAGCCCGCGAACCCGGTCGCGGCGGTACGCGCCGTGCTGCCCTCGCTCACCCCGGCGGCGCAGGCCATCGCGCGCATCATCCTGGACGACCCCGGGCTGGTGGTACGGAGCACGATCACCGAGTTCAGCGTGGTGTCGGGGACGAGCGAGGCCACGATCGTGCGTACCGCGCGGGCGCTCGGCTTCGCCGGGTACTCGCAGATGCGCTTCGCGCTGGCCGCCGCCGTGGCCAAGCAGCCCGAACGCCTGGTGCCCGGCGACCTGGCCCCCGACGACCCGCTCACCGACGTGATCGCGAAGGTGGCGCGGGCCGAGTCCGACGCGCTCGACGACACGGCGGCCCAGCTCGACCCCGACCAGCTCGGCGAGGTCGTCCAGGCCATCGCCGCGGCCCGGCGGGTGGACGTGTACGGCGTCGCGGCCTCCGGCCTGGTGGCCGCCGACATGTCGCAGAAGTTGCTGCGGATCGGGCTGTCCAGCCACCCGTTCAGCGACGCGCACCTGGCTCTGACCAGCGCGGCGCTGCTGCGCGACGGCGACGTGGCGGTGGCGATCAGCTGCACGGGAGAGACGCCCGACGTGCTGGTCCCGGCCCGTACGGCGGCCGAGGCGGGGGCGCTGATCGTGGCGATCACCAACAATCCGCGCTCGTCGCTGGCCGAGCTGGCCCAGCACACGCTGGTGTCGGCCGGCCGGGAGACCGCCTTCCGGCCCGGGGCCCTGGCCAGCAGGATCAGCCAGCTCCTGATCGTGGACTGCATCTTCGTCGGCCTCGCCCAGCGCACCTACGACCGGGCCGACGCGGCGATCAGGGCGACCCGCGAGGCGACCGACCGCTACCGCAACCGGTGACCCTCACGACGAGGTCCGGGTGACGGAGAGCCGCGCGAGGTCGGCCTCGATGCGTGCCGCCGTGGCCAGCAGCGGCGGCAGCAGGTCGCGCCGCGCCCGCTGCGAGCTGGTACGGCCGGCATGCGTGGACACGTTCACCGCCGCGACCGTACGGCCCGAGCGGTCGCGTACGGGT
>JABFVJ010000166.1 GCA_013362835.1 Nonomuraea sp.
ACGCCAGGGGGACCGCCGCCGCGATCGCCACCAGCGGGAGCCCCACGACCAGTCCGAACGTGACGAGCTCCGCCTTGGATTTGGGTTCGGGTTCGAAATCGGGCTTCGGGGCAGGTGCTGAGCGCTCGGCGAGAACGGTCATGGGCTACCTCCAACGGCATGTATGAGGGTGAATGTCCTGGCTACGCAACCGTAACCTACGCCATCGTAAGTAAGGAAGCCCTAAGCCGTGGATGTCACATAGGTGAAGGACGGCCGAGCGAGGTGAGTGGACTTCCTCACTTGCGGCCTTTCGGACGGTCTGTTATGCGCGCTACCCCTTCGAGCCGGAGGTATTCGCGGGTGCGCGCGAGGCGGGAGAGAATTAAGGGCGCATACGCCCGCGCGGGCTCGGTATCGTAGGGGCTGTGCCGGACGCCACGGTGGCCGGCCCGTCCCGGATCGTCTAATCGGCAGGACAAGTGGTTTTGGTCCACTTTGTAGGGGTTCGAGTCCTCTTCCGGGAGCCTTGACGCTCGTCCCGCGGCTCCCCCGGGCGAGAGAGTTCCGGTCCGGGCAGGTATCCTCACGGTGTCGGGAGGGTTGCGGTGCGGTGGCCGCGTCGGCAACCCTGATCCGTCCAGTCACAGGGAGCCTCAGTCCGTGAGTGTGCCGCGCCCGGCAGCCGTCATCGTCCTCGCCGCCGGCGAGGGCACCCGGATGAAGAGCCAGACCCCGAAAGTCCTCCACGAGCTGTGCGGCCGCGCGTTGGTCGACCACATGCTCGCCTCCGCCCGCGACCTCGGTCCCGAGCAGCTCATCGTGGTGATCGGCCACGCGCTCGAACAGGTCGGCGGCCATCTGGCCGCCACCAGCCCCGACGCGCGCGCCGTCGTCCAGCGTGAGCAGCGCGGCACCGGCCACGCCGTCCGCACCGTCCTCGAAGAGGTCGGCACGATCTCCGGCACCGTCCTCGTCACCTACGGCGACGTGCCGCTCCTGCGTGCCCGCACCCTCGCCACGCTGCTCGGCAAACACGCCGACGACGGCAACGCCGTCACCGTGCTGACCGCCGAGGTGCCCGATCCGACCGGCTACGGGCGGATCATCCGCGACCCCTCCGGCGCCGTGCTGGAGATCGTCGAGGAGAAGGACGCCACACCCGAGCAGCGCGCCGTCAAGGAGATGAACTCCGGCATCTACGCCTTCGACGGCCTCCTGCTCGCCGACGCCGTCAAGCGCGTGTCCACCGACAACGCCCAGGGCGAGGAATACCTCACCGACGTGCTGTCCATCCTGCGCGGCGACGGCCACCGGGTCGGCGCCTGCGTGGCCGCCGACCACATCGAGGTCGAGGGCGTCAACGACCGCGTCCAGCTCGCCTTCGCCCGTAAGGTGCTCAACCAGCGCCTGCTGGAGGAGCACATGCGCGCCGGCGTCACCGTCATCGACCCGGCCAGTACGTGGGTCGACGTCGGCGTCGAGATCGCGCCCGACGCCGTCGTCCACCCCGGCACCCAGCTCCACGGCCACACGGTCGTCGAGACCGGCGCCGAGGTCGGCCCGGCCACCACGCTGACCGACACCCGCGTCGGCGAGCGCGCCGTCGTGCGCAACTCCGTCTGCGACAGCGCCGAGATCGGCCCCGAGGCCAACGTCGGCCCCTACGCCTACCTGCGCCCCGGCACCGTCCTCGGCCGCAAGTCCAAGGCCGGCACGTTCGTCGAGATGAAGAACACCAAGGTCGGCGAACGTTCCAAGGTCCCCCACCTGTCCTACGCCGGCGACGCCACGATCGGCCAGGACGTCAACATCGGGGCCTCCACCGTCTTCGTCAACTACGACGGGGTCGACAAACACCACACCACCGTGGGCGACGGCGCGTTCGTCGGCTGCGACACCATGCTCATCGCCCCCGTGACGATCGGCGACGGCGCCAACACCGCGGCCGGATCCGTGATCGTCAACGACGTACCCCCAGGGGCGATGGGCGTGGCCAGGGCGCGACAGCGCAACATCGAGAAATGGGTCTTGCGCAAGCGCGCGGGCACGAAGTCGGCCGCCGCCGCCGAACGGGCGCTGGCCGAGCGAGCACAGCAGGAGAACGAACAGTGACCAGCATCAAACAGCCGGGCGAGAAGAACCTCATGCTCTTCTCCGGCCGGGCCTACCCGGAGCTGGCCGAAGAGGTCGCCGAACACGTCGGCGTCTCGCTCACCCCCACCAAACTGATCGACTTCGCCAACGGCGAGATCTACGCCCGCTACCTCGAATCCGTCCGCGGCTGCGACGCGTTCGTGATCCAGAGCCACACCGGTCCCATCAACAAGTGGATCATGGAACAGCTCATCATGGTCGACGCGCTCAAGCGGGCCTCCGCCAAGCGCATCACCGTGGTCATGCCGTTCTTCGGCTACGCCCGCCAGGACAAGAAGGGCCGCGGCCGCGAGCCCATCACCGCCAGGCTGATGGCCGACCTGTTCAAGACCGCGGGCGCCGACCGGCTCATGTCGATCGACCTGCACACCTCGCAGATCCAGGGCTTCTTCGACGGCCCGGTCGACCACCTGTTCGCGATGCCGGTCCTGGAGAGCTACCTCAAGAACAAGCTCGACCTGGAGAGCACCACGGTCGTCTCGCCCGACACCGGCCGCGTACGCCTGTCCGAGCGCTGGGCCGACACCCTCGGCACCCCGCTCGCGTTCATCCACAAGCGCCGCGACCTCGACGTGGCCAACTCGGTGAAGGTCAGCGAGGTCGTCGGCAAGGTCCGCGGCCGCACCTGCGTGCTGATCGACGACATGATCGACACCGCGGGCACGATCTGCAAGGCCGCCGACGCCCTCTACGAGCAGGGCGCCACCAACGTGATCGTCGCCGCCACCCACGCGGTCTTCTCCGACCCGGCCGTCGACCGGCTGAAGAACTCCCGCATCTCCGAGGTCATCGTCACCAACACGCTGCCGTTGTCGCAGGCCAACCGCTTCGACAAGCTCACGGTCCTGTCGATCGCGCCGCTGATCGCGCGCGCGGTCACGGAGGTCTTCACCGACGGCTCGGTGACGAGCCTGTTCGAGGGCGACACCTGAGCGAGTAAACTAGCCGGGTTGCGCTCGTAACGCCTTCCGCTAGGGCGGGTGAGGGGGAGCGCGCCACCTTTCCGGTCTCTGCATCCCTAGGAGATGTCGTGTCTGAAGTTCGTATCGCCGCCGAGCCGCGCACCGTGTTCGGCAAGGGCGCCGCTCGCAAGATCCGCCGCGCCGACAAGGTGCCCGCCGTTCTCTACGGGCACGGCATCGACCCCAAGCACCTGACCCTGCCCGGCCACGAGGTGCTGCTCGCGCTCCGCACGCCCAACGTGCTGATCCGCCTCCAGGGTGACGGCGTCGACGAGCTCGCCCTGCCCAAGGGCGTGCAGCGCGACCCGATCAAGGGCTTCGTCGAGCACGTCGACCTGATCCTGGTCAAGCGCGGCGAGAAGGTCACGGTCGAGATCCCGGTCACCACGACCGGCGACGTCAACTCCGAGGGCCTGCTCGACCAGCAGCTCGTCTCGATCGCCGTCGAGGCCGAGGCCACCCACATCCCGACCGGCGTCGAGGTCGACGTCGAGGGCATGGAGATCGGCACCGTGATCACCGCCGCGCAGCTCCCGCTGCCCGAGGGCACCACGCTGATCGCCGACCCCGAGGCCGTGATCCTCCACGTCATCAACAAGCCGACCGAGGAGCCCGCCGAGGAGGCCGCAGAGGCCGCCGAGGGCGAGACCGCCGAGGCCGAGACCGAGGGCGAGACCGCCGAGGCCGCTGCCGAATAAGGACGTCCCGCGAGCGGGGGTGGCGCGAGGCCGCCCCCGTTCCGCTGTAAGGGGAGCACATGGACCGCTGGCTGATCGTGGGTCTGGGCAATCCGGGGCCCGAATACGCGGGCAACAGGCACAACGCGGGCTTCATGGTGCTCGACGAGCTGGCCGCGCGGGCCGGCGGGCGGTTCAAGGCGCACAAGAGCAGGTCCGAGGTGCTGGAGACGCGGGCCGCGATCCTGGCCAAGCCGCTCACGTACATGAACCTGTCGGGCGGGCCGGTCAAGGCGCTCGCCGACTTCTACAAGATCGGCCCCGACAAGCTGATCGTCGTCCACGACGAGCTCGACGTGCCCTACGGCGCGCTGCGCGCCAAGCTCGGCGGCGGCGACAACGGCCACAACGGGCTCAAGTCCATCACCAAGGTGCTCGGCACCCGCGACTACCTGCGGGTCCGCTTCGGCATCGGCCGCCCGCCCGGCCGCATGGACCCGGCCTCCTTCGTCCTGCGCGACTTCGCCACCGCCGAGCGCAAGGACCTGCCCTTCCTCGTCGACCGGGGCGCCGACGTGGTGGAGTCGCTGATGACCCGCGGCCTGGAAGTCACGCAGAACGACTTCCACCGGTCTGATCTGAACATTTCCGGCCCTCCTCGCTGATCACCACATAGAACCGTTCGCCGCCTGTCGCGCCGCACACGCGACTACGATCTGTGACTGTCCGTTGCGGGAATGGACACATGGAGGCGTGCGTGCACGGCGGAGCTCGGGCTCGCGAGGCCCGTGGTGAAGGGCTGATGACCCTGGTCGAGACCACTTCTTGGCGGGTCGGTCCGGGCACTCCCGCGTGGATGCGCGCCTATCGGTTCCGCGCCGTCGCCGGCGACCTGTGCGGGGCGGGCATCGGGTCCGCCGCCGCCTTCTGCGGCAGGTTCGGCGGGTTCACGCCGTACGCGCTGCCGTACCTGCTGGTCAGCGTGGCGTTGCCGTGGGTGTGGATCTGCGCGGTCGCGCTCAATCGGGCGTACGAGCCGCGCATGATCGGGGTCGGCTCCGAGGAGTTCCGCCGGGTCGTCCACGCCGGTGTCGCTCTGACCGCGGCCACCGCCATCGGCTCCTACGTGACCAAGACCGACGTCGCCCGCGGCTACGTGGTGCTCGCGCTGCCGCTGGTCACGCTGCTCACGCTGATCCTGCGCTACCGGCTGCGGCGTTCGCTCAACCGCCGCAGGGCGACCGGCGCCTGCATGCGCCGGGTGGTCGCGGTCGGCCACCCCGCCTCGATCGCCGAGCTGGTGCAGCTCTTCCGCAGGGAACGCCACCACGGCATGGACGTCGTGGCCGCCTGCGTGCCCAGGGGCGACACGGGAGCGGCCCTGGCCGGGGTGCCCGTGGCCGGCGACTTCACCGACGTGCCGCTCGTCGTCGACCAGGTGCGCGCCGACACCGTGGCGGTGCTGGCCTGCCCCGAGATGGACGGCGACGCGCTGCGCCGCCTCGCCTGGCGTCTGGAGCGCACCCACACCGAGCTGGTCGTCGCCCCCGCGCTGATGGACGTGGCCGGGCCGCGCACGATGATCCGCCCGGCCGCCGGGCTGCCGCTCCTGCACGTCGAGCATCCCGAGCTGACCGGCGCCAGGCAACTGGTCAAGAACGTCTTCGACCGCCTGGTCGCCGCCGGGCTGCTGGTGCTGCTGTCGCCGCTGCTGGTGGGCCTGGCCGTGGCCGTACGCGGCACGAGCCCTGGGCCCGCGCTGTTCCGCCAGGTCAGGATCGGCAAGGACGGCAGGCCGTTCACCATGCTCAAGTTCCGTACGATGCGGCGCGGCTCCGAGCAGCAGAAGATCACCCTGGTCAGCGACCGCGACGGGCTGCTCTTCAAGATCCGCAACGATCCGCGCGTCACCCCGCTCGGCGCCCTGATGCGCAGGCACTCGCTCGACGAACTGCCCCAGCTCATCAACGTCGTCCTCGGACACATGTCCCTCGTCGGCCCCCGCCCCCCTCTGCCGGAGGAGGTGGCGCGCTACGGTGACGACGTGCGGAGAAGACTGCTGGTACGCCCCGGGCTGACCGGGCTGTGGCAAGTCAGTGGACGATCTGACCTATCGTGGGAGGAATCCGTCCGTCTCGACCTGCGTTACGTGGAGAACTGGTCCCTCACCCTGGACCTCCAGATCCTGTGGAAGACTTGGTCGGCTGTCGCCCGCGGGCAAGGAGCATACTGATGACGATTCGCGACGACCACGCAGTCGCCGCCGACCTGGCGACCGAGGCGGGCGAGAGGCTGCTGCGGATCCGCGAGCGCACGGGGTTCGCCGACGCCGCCGCGCTGAAGGCCGAGGGCGACAGAGGCGCACACGTCTTCCTCATGGAGGCGCTGGCCAGGCTGCGGCCCAGCGACAGCGTGCTGTCGGAGGAGGCCACCCGCGAGGAGCGGCTCGACCCGCGCAGGCTGAGCGCCGAGCGCGTGTGGATCGTCGACCCGCTCGACGGCACGCGGGAGTTCTCCGAGGAGGGCAGGGCCGACTGGGCCGTGCACGTGGCGCTGTGGGAGCGGGGCAGGCTGGCCGCCGGCGCGGTGGCGCTGCCCGCCCAGGGGCGCACGCTGACGACCGCCGAGCCGCCGAAGCTGCCCCCGTTCGACAAGGGCAGGATCCGCATCGCGGTGAGCCGCACCCGTCCGCCCGAGTTCGTCCAGAAGCTGGCCTATCTGGTGGGGGCCGACCTGGTGCCGATCGGCTCGGCGGGGGCGAAGATCTCCGCGGTCCTCACCGGCGAGGTCGAGGCGTACGTGCACGCCGGCGGCCAGTACGAGTGGGATTCCGCCGCCCCCGTGGCCGTCGCGCAGGCCGCCGGCGCACACACCAGCCGCATCGACGGCGCAGAGCTGACCTACAACCAAGCCGACCCGTCACTACCGGATATCCTGGTTTCCCTACCGGAGCTGGCGACATCCTTGCTCGCCGGAATTCGGGACCTGCACCGCTAACCGCCGGAGGAAGCGTCCATGCTCCAGCGCGACTACACGACGTCGCAGCTCGACGTACTCGAAGCCGAAGCCATTCACATCATGCGCGAGGTGGCGGCGGAGTTCGAACGGCCGTGTCTGCTCTTCTCCGGGGGCAAGGACTCCATCGTCATGCTCCGCATCGCGGAGAAGGCGTTCTGGCCGGCCGCCATTCCGTTCCCGCTCATGCACGTGGACACCGGGCACAACTTCGACGAGGTCATCGAGTTCCGCGACCGGCGTACCGAGGAGCTGGGCGCGCGGCTGATCGTGGCCAGCGTGCAGCAGTCGATCGACACCGGCCGGGTGGTCGAGCAGACCGGCCGGCGCGCCTCGCGCAACCGGCTGCAGACCACCACGCTGCTCGACGCGATCGAGGAGCACGAGTTCGACGCCGTCTTCGGCGGCGCGCGGCGCGACGAGGAGAAGGCCCGCGCCAAGGAGCGGGTGTTCTCCTTCCGCGACGACTTCGGCCAGTGGGACCCGAAGAACCAGCGCCCCGAGCTGTGGAACCTCTACAACGCGCGCATCCGCAAGGGCGAGCACATCCGGGTCTTCCCGCTGTCCAACTGGACCGAGCTCGACGTCTGGGACTACATCAGGCGCGAGGGCATCGAGATCCCCTCCATCTACTTCGCCCACACCCGCAAGGTGTTCGAGCGCGACGGCATGCTGCTGCCCGACTCCGACGTCGTGCAGCGCGGCGACGACGAGCCGCTGTTCGAGTCCGTCGTCCGCTACCGCACGGTGGGCGACATGACCTGCACCGGCGCCGTGCAGTCCAAGGCCACCACGGTCGAGGAGATCATCGAGGAGATCGCGGCCACCCGGATCACCGAGCGCGGGGCCACCAGGGCCGACGACCGCGCCTCCGAGGCCGCCATGGAGGACCGCAAGCGAGAGGGCTACTTCTAATGGACATTCTTCGCTTTGCCACCGCGGGAAGCGTCGACGACGGCAAGTCCACCCTCATCGGACGGTTGCTCTTCGACTCCAAGGCCATCTTCGAGGACCAGCTCGAAGCGGTCGAGCGCACCTCGCGCGACCGCGGCACCGAGTACACCGACCTGTCGCTGCTGACCGACGGCCTGCGGGCCGAGCGGGAGCAGGGCATCACGATCGACGTGGCCTACCGCTACTTCGCGACGCCCAAGCGCAAGTTCATCATCGCCGACACGCCCGGTCACATCCAGTACACCCGGAACATGGTCACCGGCGCCTCCACGGCCGACCTGGCGATCATCCTCATCGACGCGCGCAAGGGCGTGCTGGAGCAGTCGCGCCGGCACGCGTTCCTGACCTCGCTGCTGCGGGTGCCGCACCTGGTGCTGGCCGTGAACAAGATGGACCTGGTCGACTACTCGCAGGAGCGGTTCGAGGAGATCAGGGAGGAGTTCACCGCCTTCGCGTCCAAGCTCAACGTGACCGACCTGACGTTCATCCCGATCTCGGCGCTCAACGGCGACAACGTGGTCTCCCGCTCGGAGAACATGCCCTGGTACCTCGGCACCTCCCTGCTCCACCACCTGGAGAACGTGCACATCGCCTCCGACCGCAACCTGGTCGACGTGCGCTTCCCGGTCCAGTACGTGATCCGCCCCCAGCGGGCCACCGACCACGCCTTCCACGACTACCGCGGCTACGCGGGCCAGGTCGCGGGCGGGGTGCTGAAGCCGGGCGACGAGGTGATGCACCTGCCGTCCGGGCTGTCGACGCGGATCGCCTCGATCGACACCTTCGACGGGCCGGTGGAGGAGGCGTTCCCGCCCATGTCGGTCACGCTGCGCTTCGAGGACGACCTCGACATCTCGCGCGGCGACATGATCGCCAGGCCCAACAACCAGCCGCAGGCGGCGCAGGAGCTGGAGGCGATGGTCTGCTGGATGGCCGACGGCGTCAAGCTGACCCCGCGTTCCAAGCTGACGATCAAGCACACCACCCGTACGGCGCGGGCTCTGGTGCGTGACCTGCACTACCGGCTCGACGTCAACACGCTGCACCGCGACGAGGAGGCCGACTCGCTCGGCCTGAACGAGATCGGCCGGGTGTCGCTGCGGGTGACGCAGCCGCTGTTCGTCGACGACTACTCCCGCAACCGGATGACCGGCGGTTTCATCCTCGTGGACGAGACCACCAACGGCACGGTCGGCGCCGGAATGATCATCGACGCCAGCTGATCCCACGGGGTCCGGCGTTTGGGAGGTCGGTTGATCAACGGCGGTCCGGCGCTTGGGGGTCGGTTGATCAACGGGGTCCGGCGTCTCTGCCGGGCCCCTTGTCGCAGGTAGATCTTT
>JABFVJ010000231.1 GCA_013362835.1 Nonomuraea sp.
CCAGGGGGTGGCGAGGGAGCTGTTCGACCTCGTACGCCGCGCCCAGGAGGCCGGGCTCGACGCCGAGGCCGAGCTGCGGGCGGCGGCCAGGGCCTACCGTGACCGCGTGCGGGCCTGGGAGTCCAACGCCTAGCGGAGCCGAGATCGTCGCCGCGGTCCAGCGGGTGGACGGGTGCCCGTGCGGTCCCGGACGTACCGATAGGCTCTGATGGCATATTGCCTTTCGATTTAGGAGCGCATCCCGTGGCTACCATCGAGGTCGTTTACGCTCGCGAGATCCTCGACTCCCGGGGCAACCCCACGGTCGAGGTCGAGGTCGTGCTCGACGACGGCAGCAGCGGCCGTGCCGCCGTGCCGAGCGGGGCGTCCACCGGCCAGTTCGAGGCGGTCGAGCTGCGTGACGGCGGCAAGCGCTACGGCGGCAAGGGCGTCGAGCGCGCCGTGCTCGCCGTGACCGACGAGATCTTCGAGGAGATCAACGGGGTCGAGGCCGAGGACCAGCGCATCATCGACCAGATCATGATCGACCTCGACCGCACGCCCAACAAGGCCAAGCTCGGCGCCAACGCCATCCTGGGCGTGTCGCTGGCCGTCGCCAAGGCCGCGGCCGACAGCGCCGACCTGCCCCTGTTCCGCTACGTCGGCGGCCCCAACGCCCACGTGCTGCCCGTCCCGATGATGAACATCCTCAACGGCGGCGCGCACGCCGACACCAACGTCGACATCCAGGAGTTCATGATCGCGCCGATCGGGGCGGAGTCGTTCCGCGAGGCCGTGCGCATGGGCACCGAGGTCTACCACGCGCTCAAGGGCGTGCTCAAGGAGAAGGGCTACGCGACGGGCCTCGGCGACGAGGGCGGCTTCGCCCCCAGCCTGCCCTCCAACCGCGACGCCCTCGACCTGATCCTGGTCGCGATCGAGCGGGCCGGCTACGTGCCCGGCGAGGACATCGGCCTGGCCCTCGACGTGGCCGCCTCCGAGTTCCACAAGGACGGCGTCTACACGATCGACGGCAAGGGCGTCTCGGCGCAGGAGCTCATCGCCTTCTACGCGGACCTGGTCGACAACTACCCGCTGGTGTCCATCGAGGACCCGCTCGACGAGGAGGACTGGGAGGGCTGGAAGGCCATCACCCAGGCGCTCGGCGACAAGGTGCAGCTCGTCGGCGACGACCTGTTCGTCACCAACCCCGAGCGGCTGGCGCGCGGCATCAAGGAGGGCACCGCCAACGCCCTGCTGGTCAAGGTCAACCAGATCGGCACGCTGTCGGAGACCCTCGACGCCGTCGACCTCGCCCACCGCAGCGGCTACCGGTGCATGATGAGCCACCGTTCCGGCGAGACCGAGGACACGACGATCGCCGACCTCGCGGTGGCGGTCAACTGCGGTCAGATCAAGACCGGCGCCCCGGCGCGTTCCGACCGCGTGGCCAAGTACAACCAGCTGCTGCGCATCGAGGAGCTCCTCGACGACGCCGCCCGCTACGCGGGTCGCGCGGCGTTTCCGCGTTTCCGGCGCTAGTTTCGACTGACGGCTCGCGGCCCGGGAAGGGCTGAAGGCCGCGAGCCGTACGTCGAAGGGGGTGTGCAGCATTGGCGAAGAGACCGCAGCTGACCGGGCGGGCCGCCATCCTCGCGGTCGTCGTGTGCGCGATCGCGATGAGCCTGGCCTACCCTGTGCGCGAGTACATCAGCCTGCGCCGCAGCATTTCCGAGCTGCGGGCGGAGAAGGCCAGGGTCGAGGCCGAGCGGCAGACGCTGCTGGCCCGCGACCGGCAGAGCGACGATCCCAACTGGATCAAGCGCACCGCCAAGGAGCGGCTGCACTACTGCGGCCCTGGCGAGAAGTGCTATGTGGTGATGGAGCCCGAGCAGGGCAAGGAGCAGACGGCCGTGAAGCAGCCCGTGGCGGTTCCCCCGTGGTACCAGACGCTGTGGGAGTCGGTGGAGGCCGCCGACAAGGGCACGGGTCGCAGAGCGGTGGAGAGCAGTGGAAAGTGACGACGTCGAGGCGGTTCAGCGGCAGCTCGGCCGCCCGCCGCGAGGGCTGCGCGGGGTGGCCCATCGCTGCCCGTGCGGCAACCCCGACGTGGTGGAGACCGCGCCGCGGCTGCCCGACGGCTCGCCGTTCCCGACCCTCTACTACCTGACCTGCCCGAAGGCCGCCTCGGCCATCGGCACGCTCGAAGGCTCGGGCCTGATGCGCGAGATGCAGGCCAGGCTGGCGACCGACCCCGAGCTCGCCGCCGCCTACCAGGCCGCCCACGACGACTACGTCGCCAGGCGTGACAAGGCGGCCCACGACGAGGGCCTGGAGCCGCTGCCGCGTGACATGCAGAGCACCGGCGGCATGCCGCTGCGCGTGAAGTGCCTGCACGCCCTGGTCGCGCACGAGCTCGCGGCGCCGGGGAGCAACCCGTTCGGCAGGGAGGCGCTGGAGGCGCTCCCCGACTGGTGGAGTGACGGACCATGCGTGTAGCCGCCGTCGACTGCGGCACCAACTCCGTACGCCTGCTCATCGCCGACGTCCGCGACGGCACGCTGTCGGACGTCGAACGCCTCATGGAGATCGTCCGCCTGGGGCAGGGCGTCGACCGGACCGGCAGGCTCGCCCCCGACGCCCTGGAGCGTACGTTCAAGGCGATGCGCGGCTACCGCGAGCTGATCGACCGGCACGGCGCGGTCGCGACCAGGGTGGTCGCCACGAGCGCGACCAGAGACGCGGCCAACCGGCAGGAGTTCGTCGACGGCGTCCGCGAGATCTTCGGCGTGGAGCCCGAGGTCGTGACGGGGGCCGAGGAGGCCGAGCTCTCCTTCACCGGCGCGACCAGGGGCCTGGTGCGCATCTCGGCGGAGACTGAGGTGCCCCAGGGCCCGCTCCCGCCCTACCTGGTGGTCGACATCGGTGGCGGCTCCACGGAGTTCGTGGTCGGCTCCGAGCACGCCGAGTCGGCGCTGTCGGTGGACATCGGCTGCGTACGCCTGACCGAGCGCCACCTGAAGGACGCCGGCGACCCGCCGTCCGCGCCGGCGCTGGAGGCCGTGGTCGCCGACATCGAGGCGGCGCTCGACCGCGTCGCGGAGGCGGTGCCAGTCGAGCGGGCGCACACTCTGGTCGGGCTGGCGGGGTCGGTGACGACCGTGGCGGGCATCGTGCTCGACCTCCCCGCCTACGACTCGGAGCGGATTCATCACTCCCGGATTTCGGCCGGACAGGTCCACGACGTGACGCGGCGGCTGCTCGCGATGACCCATGGTGATCGCGCCCGGATTCCCGTCATGCACCCCGGACGTGTTGACGTGATAGGCGCGGGTGCGCTAATTCTTGACCGGATCGTCCGTCGTTTCGCGTTTGCGCAGGTCGTCGTCAGCGAGCACGACATCCTCGACGGCATCGCCTGGTCCCTCGCCGGATAGAGGTGGCGAAATCCGGACATTTCCGATCTATGTCCGGTGTTGAGCGTGCAATCTGTATTGTGATTAGGTAAAGAAGCTTTACGGGGGCTTTGCCATATCGCTGTGCGCGGAAGGTGCCGGCGTGGCGACCGTTCCCGAGCGCGTCTTTTCCCTCACGGAATGGAGCACTCTCACATGATGTCTGTTGGGTTAGCACGCAGGGCGGCGGCGTTCGGCGCCTCTGCCGCAGTGCTGGCCGCCATGGCAGCGGGTCTGGTCGCCAGCCCCGCACAGGCGGCGACGTCGAGCACGACCACCACGGCCTCCGCCGCCAAGTCCGCCAAGGTCTCGGTCACCGCGCCGAAGGCCTCGACGGGTGACTACCAGGGCTCCTGCCCGGTCAAGGTCAACTTCGCGGCCAAGATCAAGGTCCCGGTCAAGGGCAAGACCGAACTCGCCTACCGCTGGCTCCACGGTGACGGGTCCAAGAGCAAGGTCAATGTGGTCAAGCTCAAGGGCCACGGCACCAAGTCGGTCACCGTCAAGCAGTCGGTGACCTTCAAGGGTGACGTCAAGGGCTGGGAGGCCGTCCAGGTCCTCGGTCCGAAGAAGGTCACGTCCAAGAAGGGCTACTTCTCGGTCACTTGTGTCGACCTTGGTGGCGTCCGTACGGACAAGGACGTGTCGGTGTCGGCCCGCGCCTGGGCCAGCCCCGACTCCTACGCCGGCCCCTGCACGCCTGGTGACAAGATCGACTTCACCGGTCTGATCAGCACCAACCGTCCGGCTTGGGTGCGCTACCGCTGGATCCTGAACGGCGAGGTCGTCGACCACGGCAAGGTCAAGGTCTGGAGCAAGCGCAAGGTCGGCTTCGGCATCTCGCCGCGTCACAGCCAGCGCGGCTGGGCGCAGCTTGAGGTCTACGGCCCCGACAACGCCTCGTCCAACCGCGCCTACTACAAGGTGTGGTGCAAGGACTCGACCCCCGCTCCCGCCGCGAAGGTGAGCGCCACCGACCTGGTGACCGCCACCAACCACAACGGGTGCAAGGTCGGCGCGCACGCCAGCGTCAACGCGACCGGCGCCGCGAGGGTCCAGTGGACCTGGTCGGTCAACGGCCAGTCCGTGGACAAGGGCGAGACCGTCTTCTCCGGCAGCGGCTCGAAGACCGTCACGCTCTCCGACAGGGACCTGACCGGCGAGGCCGCCAAGGGTGGCAAGATCACCCTGACGGTCACCGGCCCGAACAACACCGACTCGATCACGCAGTCGTACGCGGCCTGTGAGGCTCCCAAGCCCACGGCGTCCGTGTCGTCCGTGTCGCAGTCCGGCGTCCGGAACGACATGTGCAAGGACAACCGTGGTCCCGGCGTGGACTTCACGGCGACCCTGCACACCACCGGCGCCACCACCGTGAAGTACCACTGGCTGGTCAACGGGGCGCAGGACGGCCCCGAGCTGGAGCGTCAGGTGAACGGCGACCTCGCCGTGACCTGGGGCGTCGGTGGCACTCACGGCAGCAAGGAGACGAAGGGCACGATCCAGCTCGTCGTCACCAGCCCGAACGCCGCCACGTCGGGTGTCGCCAACTTCTCGGCGACCTGCCCGTCCCCGGCTCCGGTCGAGTCCTGAGCTGAACCACTGACCGGGCGGCACCCCTCGCGGGAGCCGTCCGGTTTTCCTTGTTGCCACTACTGTGCATTGCACACTACTGTTCATCGCGTGGATAGCAGCCAATTGCTGAAGGGCGTCCTCGATCTCGCCGTCCTGGCCGTGCTCGACCAGCGCGACGGCTACGGCTACGACGTGGTGCGCAGGCTCAGGGAGGCCGGCCTGGAAGAGGTCGGCGACGCCTCGGTCTACGGCACGCTGCGCCGCCTGTTCAAGGCCGGCGCGCTCAACTCCTACGTCGTGGCCTCCGACGAGGGCCCGCACCGCAAGTACTACGGGCTCAACGAGGTCGGCCGGGCCATGTACGCCACCTCGGCCAAGCGGTGGACCTCGTTCGCGGCCACCATGGATTCCCTGCTCAAGGAGGGGCACGCATGACGACGCCGGAACAGTACGCGCAGGCCGTACGCGATGCCCTGGCCGGTCATCCGGACCGCGAGGAGCTGGTGGAGGATCTCGACGACCATCTCGCCGAGATCGCGGCCGAGTCCGGCACCCCGCTGGAGGAGCGGCTGGGGCCGCCCGAGGCGTACGCGGAGGAGCTGGTGGCCGCCTACGGAGGCCGTCCCCAGAGCCGCAGGAGGCGTGGTCCACGGCCGCGCGAGTGGGCGGCGCGGGCGCACACCGGGCTGCTGCGCCACAAGCCCTACGAGGGCCTGGTGGCCTTCCTGCCCGAGCTGCGGCCCGGCTGGTGGGTCCTGCGCGGCTACCTGCTCGCCATGCTCCTGCTGGCGATCACCGCAGACGGCGGGATCGTTCCCGGCAATCTGGCCGAATGGGCGCTCGTGGCGGCGTTCGTCGTGGCCTCGGTGTGGTTCGGCCGGTCGCGCGGCGGCCGGTTCGCCGCCATCCTGGCGACGGGCGTCAACGTGGTCGCCGCGCTGGCGCTGTTCGCCGGGCTGACGACGGCAGAGTCCGGCGTGGACGAGCGGCCGGTCGCGATGGCGGAGCCGTCCGACGTGCTGCTGGTGGGCCGCGACCTCGGGGTCTACAACATCAAGCCGTACGCCAAGGACGGCAGCCCGCTCACCGACGTCTACCTCTATGACCAGGACGGCAGCCCGATCACGCTCAGCCCCGAGGAGCACGGCTACATGGTCGACAGGTCGTGCGGCGAGCCCGTGCTCAACCGTTACCCGCTGCCGCTGATCGAGCAGCAGGACGCGATGGCGGACGACGGCATGCCCACGGCCACGCCGTCCGCCTGCCCGACCCCTTCGGCCACCCCGACCCCCACGCCCACCCCCACGACCACTCCGACGCCGGAGAAGACCAAGTGATCGGGCACCATCGGTGTCATGAGCTTCGTACCACCCGGCGCCGGCTGGCCCGGCGACCCCGCCACCCCTGACACCCCCGTCGCCCACGACCCCGCCGGCGTGCGCCGCCTCGCCGCCGCCAGTGGCGCCGTCACCGAGCTCACGGCCGCGCAGTCCGTCTGCCGCGCCTGCCCGCGCCTGGTGGAGTGGCGGGAGGAGGTCGCCCGGGTGAAGCGGCGCGCGTTCGCGGACGAGACGTACTGGGGCCGTCCCGTCCCGGGGTGGGGGGCCGAGCGGCCGAAGGTGCTGCTGGTCGGGCTGGCTCCGGCGGCCCACGGGGGCAACAGGACCGGCCGCATCTTCACCGGCGACCGCAGCGGCGACTGGCTGTTCGCCTCCCTGTACCGCTGCGGGCTCGCCACGCAGGAGACCAGCACGTACGCGGACGACGGCCAGGAGCTGATCGACACCCGCGTCCTCGCCTCCGTACGCTGCGCGCCCCCCGCCAACAAGCCCACCCCCGAGGAGCGGGCCGCGTGCTTCCCCTGGATGGCGCGTGAGGTGGCGCTGGTCGCGCCGACCGTACGGGCGGTGGTGGCGCTCGGCGGCTTCGCCTGGCAGGCCATGTGGCCCGCGCTGAAGGACGCCGGCTACGAGCTGCCCCGCCCGAGGCCGGCGTTCGGCCACGGCGCCGAGGTCGAGGTCCGGTACGCCGGCGCGCCCGTGACCCTGATCGGCTGCTACCACCCCAGCCAGCAGAACACCTTCACCGGCCGCGTCACCGCCCAGATGCTGGACGACGTCTTCACCAGGGCCAGGTCACTGGCTGTGTGACGCGCCCCACCACCCCCGGATTGGACTCACCGAGAGGCGGCGACGTAAGCTTGTGAATGCTTTCACAAGCATTCACCGAGGGATGGGGCCTCAGGATGAACAAGCACATCTTGATCATCGGCGGCGGGTACGTCGGCCTGTACACAGCGCTTCGGCTGCAGCGCAAGCTCCACCGCGAGCTGCGCAGTGGCGAGGCGCGCATCACGATCATCGACCCCCAGTCCTACATGACCTACCAGCCGTTCTTGCCGGAGGCGGCGGCGGGTAACCTCTCACCCCGGCACATGGTGGCCCCGCTGCGCCGGATCCTGCCCAAGGCACGCATCCTGAACGGCGTCGTCACCAAGATCGACCACGCCGAGCGCGTCGTCACCTTCCAGCCGGCCGAGGGCGCGCCGCGCCAGGTGGCCTACGACGTGATCGTGATGGCCGCCGGCTCGATCTCGCGTACGCTGCCGATCCCCGGCCTGACCGACATCGGCATCGGGTTCAAGACCGTCGGCGAGGCCATCGCGCTGCGCAACCGCGTGCTTCACCTGCTCGACGTGGCCGAGTCCACCGAGGACCCGGAGGTGCGGCGCAGGGCGCTCACGTTCGTCGTGGTCGGCGCCGGCTTCGCGGGCGTGGAGGCGCTGGCCGAGCTGGAGGACATGGCCAAGCACTCCACCCGCTACTACCGCAACCTCACCCCGGCCGACCTGCGCTGGGTGCTCGTCGAGGCGACCGAACGGGTGCTGCCCGAGGTCGGCCCCGAGATGGGCAAGTGGACGCTGGAGCAGCTCCGCGAGCGCGGCATCGAGGTCAAGCTCGGAACGAGGCTGGAGTCGTGCGAGGGCGGCCACGTCGTGCTCAGCGACGGCACCGAGTTCGACGCCGAGACCCTGGTGTGGACGGCGGGCGTCAAGCCGAGCCCGGTGGTCAACGACAGCGACCTGCCCCTCGACGAGCGGGGCCGGATCAAGACCACGGCCGCGCTCACGGTCGCGGGCACGAGGGACGCCTTCGCCGCCGGCGACGCGGCGGGCGTTCCCGACGTGACGAACCCCGGCCAGTACTGCGCGCCCAACGCCCAGCACGCCGTGCGCCAGGCCAAGGTGCTGGCCGACAACATCGTCCGGCACCTGCGTGGCCAGCAACTGGTCGATTACCGCCACAAGTATGTCGGATCGGTTGCCGGATTGGGCCTGCATCAGGGCGTCGCCAATGTCTATGGCGTCAAGCTGCGCGGTTTCCCTGCGTGGTTCATGCACCGCACCTACCATCTGTCGCGGGTGCCGACGCTGAACCGCAAGGTCCGTGTCGTCGTCGACTGGACCCTGGCCCTGTTCTTCAAGCGCGAGACCATCTCGCTGGGCGAGATGGAGCACCCGCGCGAGGGCTTCAGGGCCGCGGTGGCGACGACCCGCCGATAGCCCAGGTACGGCAGCGCCCCGGCGATCAACGCCGGGGCGTTTCGGCACCCCTGGACGCAATGCGGAAGGGGTACCACGGGTGGGGCTCTCAGCGGTGACCGTGCTCGGCGTCGACCGGCCCGGCGTGATCGCCGCCGTCACCGGTTCGCTCGCCGACTGCGGGGCGAACATCCAGGACTCGACCATGACCCTGCTCGGCGGGTACGTGGCGATGATGCTGCTGGTCTCGGGCGACCTGGACTCCGAGGAGCTGATGAAACGGCTGCGGGCCCCCGAGCTCGTGGTCTCGGCCTCGGCCGTCGAGGCCCAGCGCCACTTCTGCGACGAGGGCGGCGGCCTCGGCTACGTCCTGACCGTGTACGGCCCGGACCGGCCCGGCATCATCTCGGCGATCAGCGCCGTGCTCGCCGCCGACGGCGGCAACATCACCGGCATGAGCACCAGGCTGACCGGCCGCCTCTACGTGCTGATCGCCGACGTCGA
>JABFVJ010000235.1 GCA_013362835.1 Nonomuraea sp.
TTGATCATGCCGAGGTGCGGCTGCTGCCCGGCCAGACGGTTCGTGGCGCGGCAGGCGGGCAGCTGGACGAGAGAGTCGCGCGGGAAGCTGATCACCATGGCGTTGTCGCGCTTGGACGACACGTGCACCAGCATGATCGTGTCGGTGCGCTCACCCTCGATGCGGCGGCCGTACCTGGCGTTCTTGCCGTCGCGCTGGTCGGAGCCCACGACCAGGATGTTCATCGCCGTCGTGGCGACCTTGGGCGGACGGCTCGCGCCGAGGTCCTCCGGGGCGACCTCTTCCTGCGTGATGTTGCCCCTGAGCTTGGCGGCGACGCCGATGGCGACACCGGCGACCAGGAGGACGACGGTGACGACGATCGCGATCGCCCACCGCAGCCAGCGCCGGCGGCGCCGCGCGGGCGCGCCGGGGTCGCTGGAGGGCGGAGCGTCGAGAAGCCCGCTGCTCACCTGACTCCAGAGGGACGGGGCCACAGGGCAGCCGCCCCAGGCCAAGAGCCTCGCCGTACAGATCTCGGCCGTTGAACGTGCCCGAGTGTACCGAGTCCGGGGCCGGGATGCGGAGGGACGGGGGGATCGCTAGTGGCGGCGGGGGGTGACCAGTCCCGATTCGTAGGCGAAGACCACGAGTTGGGCGCGGTCGCGGGCGCGTAGTTTCGTCATCGCCCTGCTGACGTGGGTCTTCGCGGTCGTCGGGCTGATCACCATGTGGGCGGCGATCTCGTCGTTGGACAGGCCGCGGGCGACCAGGGCGGTCACCTCGCGTTCGCGGTTGGTCAGCACGTCCAGGCCCTTGGGTTCGGGCTCGGGGCGGCGGGCGACGTACTCGCCGATCAGGCGGCGGGTGATGGCGGGGGAGAGCAGGGCGTCGCCGCGGGCGGCCACCCGGACGCCCTGGAGCAGGTCGGCCGGCTCGGTGTCCTTGACCAGGAAGCCGCCGGCGCCGGCGCGCAGGGCGTCGAAGACGTACTCGTCCAGGCCGTAGTTGGTGAGGATCACCACGTGGACCTCGCCGAGCCGTTCGTCGGCGGCGATCCGCCTGGTGGCCTCGATCCCGTCCATCACGGGCATCTGCACGTCGACGAGGGCCACGTCGGGGCGGTGTTCGAGGGCGAGCGCGACGGCCTGCTCGCCGTTGGCGGCCTCGGCCACGACCTCGATGTCGTCCTCGGCCTCCAGCAGGGCGCGGAAGCCGCCCCGGATGAGCGCCTGGTCGTCCACCAGCAGCACGCGGATCATCGGGCCTCCTCCAGCGGCAGCTCGGCGCGTACGGTGAAGCCGCCCTCGGGGCGCGGGCCGGTGCGCAGCCGCCCGCCGAGCGCCGTGACGCGTTCGCGCATGCCCAGCAGGCCCACGCCGGGGTCGGTGTGGTCGCCGTTCGCGTGGCCGTCGTCGTCCACCTGCACGACCAGTTCCTCCTTGCCGTAGTCGACGCGTACGGAGGCGGTGGCGGGGCCGGCGTGCTTGGAGACGTTGGTGAGCGCCTCCTGCACGATCCGGTACGCCGCCTGCTCCACTTCGGAGGGCAGGTCGCGCCGGTCGCCCGTGACCGTCACCGTGGCCGGCACGCCGGTCGAGCGGGCCCGTTCGACCAGGTCGCCGAGCCGGTCGAGGTCGTTGCCCGGCGGTTCGCCGTCGGCGTCGCGCAGCACCTCCAGGGTGGCGCGCAGCTCGCGCATGGCCTCGCCGCTCGCCTCCTGGATGGCGACCAGCGCGTCCGGCACCTCCTCGCCGCGCTTGCGCGCCAGGTGGACGGCCACGCCCGCCTGCACCTTGATGACCGAGATGGTGTGGGTGAGCGAGTCGTGCAGCTCCCTCGCGATGCGCAGCCGCTCCTCGCCCGCGCGGCGCAGCGCGGCCTCCTCGCGGGTGCGCTCGGCCTCGGCGGCCCGCTCCTCGACCTGCTCCAGGTACGCCTGCCGGTGCCGGGTGACGGTCGCCGTGACCCCGGCGGCCAGGAACCAGCCGAGCAGCAGCGCCGTGTCCTGCACGATCTCCTGCGGCGTCTTCCCCGCCGGGGCGGCGGTCAGGGTGGCGGCGAGCGACCCGCTCAGGAACAGCGCGCTCGTCACCGC
>JABFVJ010000340.1 GCA_013362835.1 Nonomuraea sp.
GGTCAGGCGTTCGTAGGCCGACAGCCGCCGGTCGGCCCAGAGATCGCGGACGCCGCCGACATAGTGGGCGTGCACGTCGGCGAGCGCCTCGCCGCTCCACAGGGCCAGGGCCTCGCGCAGCTCGCCGGCGGCCACCCGCTCGGTGAACTCCTCCGCGTCGACCTGGCCGGGACCGGGACGCGCGACGTAGCCGCCGGCCACCGTCTCCAGCAGCTCGGCGGCCCCCGCGCCGCGCAGCACCTTGCGGACGGCCGTGATCGAGGCGTGGATCTGCGAACGGGCGGTGTCGGGCCGGTCGTGGCCCCACATCGCCTCGATCAGCCGCTCGATGCTGATCACCCGGCCGGAGTTGAGCAGCAGGTAGGCCAGAACCGCCCGGTGACGTGGGGCGATGCCCGTGAGCGGCGCCCCGTCGACGATCATCCGGACGGGGCCGAGAAGCGTGAAGCGCAGCATTCGTCCCCCATCTTCGCCGCATTCCAAGCGCATCCCGAACGCATTCCAAGCGCATCGCGGACGCATCGCGAACCTATCAACCGGCCCCGACATCCTGATCTCACACCGACCGGGACGAAGGAGAACACGATGGAAGCCAGGATGAAGAACCCCGCGACGATCATCCCCGCCGCGATGAAGCCGATCATGGAGCTGATGAAGGCCGCCCAGTCGCAGGGTCTGCCGCAGGAGCTCATGGAGATGATCCACCTGCGGGTCAGCCAGATCAACGGCTGCAGCTTCTGCGTCGACGCCGGGCTGAAGGGCCTGCGCAAGGTCGGCGCGAGCGACGAGCGCACCGGCCTGATCGCCGCCTGGCGCGAGGCGCCGTACTACACCGACGCCGAGCGGGCGGCGCTGGCGCTGGCCGAGGCGTCGACCCGGCTGGCCGACCGCGCCGACGCCGTCCCCGACGAGGTCTGGGACGACGCCGCCGACCACTTCGACGAGCGGCAGCTCGCCTCGATCCTGCTGATGACCGCCGTCACCAACCTCTTCAACCGCCTGAACGCCCCGATCCGGCAGATCGCCGGCAGCTGGTGACCCCCTCCCGCTCACGAAAGAGAGACACCGACATGTCCGCAGTACGCTCGCACCGCTACTCCGTCGCCGACGCCGACCTGGAGGAGTTCCTGGCCCGCCGCAACTCGCTGATCGCGACCGTCCGGGAGGATCATCCGGGTCTCACGCGGACCGTGCTGATCCGGCTGGAGGACGGCACGTACACCGACACCTGGCACTGGGCGGACGCCGGGCAGCTCGGCGCCGCGCTCGCCGCGCTCCCCACCATCCCCGAGGCGCCGCTGACCATGGCGCTCACCAAGGACGCCACCGCGCTCAACGGCGATGTCGTCGACCAGCGCTGACAGTCCTTGCACCAGCCTTCACCAGGCGCAGGAGACCGTCAGCCCGCCGCCCGGGTTGGGACGGGCGGTGACGGTGACGGCGTGCGCGCGGGCGATGGCGGCCACGATGGACAGCCCGAGCCCCGACCCGCCCGCGCCGAGCGTACGGTCGGGAGCCAGGCGGCGGAACGGCTCGAACAGCTCGGGGATGCGCGCTTCGGGCACCTCGGGGCCGGTGTTCGACACCGTGAGCCCGTCCTCCGGGGTGACGGTGACCTCGGCGGTGCCGCCGGGCACGTTGTGCTTGACCGCGTTGTCGACCAGGTTGCCCACGAGCTGGGCGAGCAGCACCGGGTCACCGGGGATCGTGGTGGGCCGGGCGGTCAGGGCGACACCGGGATGGCGGGCCACGACCTCGGCGGCGAGCCGGTCCAGGCGTACCGGCTCGACCTCGTCGGCCTCCAGGCCGTGCGTGCCGCGCGCCAGCACCAGCAGGCCGTCGATGAGCTGCTGCGTACGCCGGTTGGCCTCCAGCAGCTCGGCGCGGAAGCGCTCGACGCGTTCCGGCGTCGCGTCGGCCAGCCCGATCTCGATCGCGGCCCGCTGGATGGCGAGCGGCGTGCGCAGCTCGTGCGAGGCGTTGGCCACGAACCGGCTCTGCGCCGCCACGGCCGACTCCAGCCGGTCGAGCATCGCGTCGAAGGTGTCGGCCAGCTCCTTCAGCTCGTCGGC
>JABFVJ010000378.1 GCA_013362835.1 Nonomuraea sp.
GACTTCCTGCCGGCCTTGACGAACATCGTCAGCGCGGCGGTCAGCACGGCGACACCCGTGCTGACGAGGAAGGCGAGGTGCATGCCGTCCATGAACGAGTTGTGCACGGCGTCCGTGATCGCCTGCGGCACCCCGGGAGGCGCCGAGCCGAACGCGGCGGCCTTCTCCAGCAGCGTCATCTGCCCGGGCGGGACCGCCTGGGCAGCCGGGCCGAGGTAGCCGGGCAGCGTGTCGGCGATCTCACCGGCCATCACCGCGCCGAGGATCGCGGTGCCGAGCGCGCCGCCGACCTGCATGGCCGACTGCTGCAGGCCACCCGCGACGCCGCTCAGCTCGACCGGCGCGTTACCGACGATGATCTCCGTGGCGCCCACGAAGACCGGCGAGAGGCCGAAGGCCAGCAGCACGAACGGCAGGCCGCTCTCGATGAACGAGGCGTCGATGCTGAGACGCGACATGAGGAACATCGAGCACGCGGTGATCAGCAGACCGGCCGACATCGTGATCTTCGGTCCGAGCTTGCCGATCGCCATGCCGGCGAGCGGCGAGGCCACGATCATGCCCGCGCTCATCGGCAACATCCGCAGGCCCGCCTCCAGCGGCGACAGGCCGTGCACGCCCTGGAAGAAGAAGCCGAGGAAGAACATCGCGCCGAACATCGCGAACGCGACCATCATCATCAGCAGGGTGCCGATCGAGATCGAGACGTTCTTGAACAGCGACAGCGGCACCAGCGGCTGGCTCGCCTTGCTCTGCCAGAAGATGAACCCCGCGATGAGCACCACGAACGCGCCGATGAAGGTCAGCGTCGTGGAGTCGCCCCAGCCCCACTCGGGGGCCTTGATGATGGTCCACACCAGGGAGAACATGGCGCCGGAGAGCAGCAGCACGCCGAGCCAGTCGATCTTGGCGAAGGTCTGGAGGCGGTTCTCCTTGATCAGGAAGAAGCCCATGATCAGCGCCACGACGCCCACGGGGGCGTTGATGAAGAAGACCGACTCCCAGCTCACCTTCTCCACCAGCACGCCGCCCACGATCGGGCCGGCGGCGCTGGACAGGCCGATGATCGCACCCCAGGCGCCCATGGCCTGGTTCAGCTTCTCACCGGGGAAGGCGCCACGCAGCAGGGCCAGGGCGGCCGGCTGGAGCAGGGCGCCGAACAGGCCCTGGAGCACCCGCAGGCCGATCAGCGCGCCGACCGGGGACAGGCCGGGAACGATGTCCGACAGCGCCTGGCTGAGACCGATGCCCACCGAGGAGAGCGCGAAGCCCGCCACACCGATCAGGAAGACCCGCTTGTGCCCGAACAGGTCGCCGAGCTTGCCGGCGGTGATCAGGAACACGGCCAGCGCGAGCAGGTAGCCGCTGGTCACCCACTGCAGGTCCGACAGTGACGCCTTCAGGTCGTCCTGGATGACCGGGTTCGCGATGCCGACGACCGTGCCGTCGAGCATCACCATGATGACGCCCAGACTGACCGCCAACAGGACGAGCCACGGATTGCCGCTACCGGTCCCCGTCTTGCCGAGGCCGGGCGATGACGGTTCGGCGACCGTCTTCGCGTTAGCCATGTAGTCCCCCTAAGTACACATACCGCCCCGCACCGGGGCATAGGTCTCGTAAGCCTCAGGTAATCTATGTCAGGCGATGACACATGACAAACCGATTTAAAAAGTCGCCGTATGACTTCTGGCACACTGTGACAGAAAGGTTGCGAGGGAGTGTCCGCTGTGGGTCTACGGGAACGTAAGAAGGAAAAGACGCGCCTGGCGATCCTCGACGCGGCGGTCGACCTGTTCCTCGAACAAGGATACGAGTCGACCACGATCGAGCAGATCGCGGGGGTGGTCGAGGTCTCTCCCCGCACCTTCTTCCGCTACTTCACCGGCAAGGATCACCTGGTCCTGTGGTTCCACGACCACGGCGAGGAGATCCTGATGGAGACGTTCGCCGGGCGGCCCGAGGACGAGCCGCCGTTCACGTCGCTCATGCACGGCCTGCGGGCCATGGTGGACGACATGAAGGGGTCAACGCCGGAGGACACCGAGAGGTTCCTGAAGCTGCGGCAACTTTTCGATAAATATCCTCACCTGGTCGGACTGTCCGTGGCGAGGGGCGCCGTGACCGAACGCCGCCTGGCCGAGGCCGTCGCCGCCCGCAGAGGCGTGAGCCCGGAGGACGATCAGCTGTCGCACCTCATCGTGGCGTTCGCCATGTCCACCATGCGCGTCGGCTTCGAGTGCCCGCGCAGGGAGGGCGACATCGCCGACATCATGGCCCGGATCGCGAACGCGGTCGCGCTGGCCGAGGCCGCGCTGCGCCCCGGCTGGGACAGCCGCCCGACGGCCTAGTTCATCGTGGGGTCGTCGGGGCAGGTCGCCACGAAGGCGAGCTCGCCGGGCTGGCGTCGCAGCACGTGGCGCCAGAGCGAGCCGGGGTCGCCGTGGAAGGTGTCGCCCGCCTCGGAGTCGACGACGTACCAGGCGCCTTCGGCGATCTCGCTCTCCAGCTGGCCCGCCGTCCATCCGGCGTAGCCGGCGAAGATGCGCATCTGCGCGATCTCGCCCTGGAGGATCTCCGGCGGCGCGTCGAGGTCGACCGTGCCCAGCCGGGAGACCGCCGGGGTGCCCGCGTGCAGCCTGCGCCAGCCGAGGGGCTCCTCCCCGCTCGGGACCGCCGCGAGCGCGAGCGCGCTGTCAGTCTGTACGGGCCCGCCCTCGAACAGCACAGGAGGCCCGGTCACCAGCGGGTCCCACACCGGGAGCACCTGGGTCACCGAGATGTCGCTCGGCCTGTTGAGCACCACGCCGAGGGTGCCGCCGTCGAGGTCGTGTTCCAGGATCAGCACGACGCTACGCCGGAAGTTGGGGTCGTCGAGAAGCGGCGTCGCCACCAACAAACCGCCGACGTAGATCGCCTCCGCCATACCTCCATCATGAAGGGTGTGAAGGGCTTTCCGCTCCCCCGGCTCGTCCATGTTACTTTCTGTGCCCTTATGGGCACGATGTGTAGCAAAGATCACGCTTGCGGGGCTCGGGAGGAGCAACATGCGCATCGGAACACGCCTCTTCCTGGCCGGTCTGCCGCTGGGCGCGGTCCTGCTGCTCCCGTCGGCCGCCTGGGCCTGGCCCTGGCCGCACCCCGACCAGGGCGACCCGTTCACGATGACGACCGACGAGGTGGGCTGCCGGTCGGGGACCGTACGGGTCACGCTGCGCAACCAGACCCGCCAGCTCGCCCGCTTCGACCTCCGGGTGAACGCGACCAGCGTGGCGACCGGCTCGATCCCGGCCCGCAAGAAGGTGGTCAGGACGGTCAAGGTGGAACGTGGCCGCGCGGCCGAGATCGAGGCGTACTCGGTGGGTGACGCCCACCCCGACACCCTGCTCGACTCCACCCACGTACGCAACGACTGCTCGTGGGGGCGGGGGCACGGGCGGCTGCCGTACACGGGGCCGCCCGCCGACCTGATGGGCAAGCTCGCCACGGCGGGCGGGCTGGTGGTGATGGGCGGGATCATGTGGTGGTACGGCTCCGTCTGGCCCCGCTCGGTCCCCGACGGCCCTCTCCGCCAATCACTCAGACACCCCCTCTGACCCGCGAAGTCCGCGCGCCTTGCCTTCTAACCGCGTGCACCCGCGACATGCCGCCCCTGTCCCCCGGCATGCCGCGTCCTCGCATCGCGCCACAGGCGCGCCGTTCGCGCGGGCTCGTGCGTCAGACGCTCCGTTCGCGCGTCAGACGCTCCGTTCGCGCGTCAGGCGCGCGGTGCGATGAACGCGCCGGCGCGGGCGGCGGCCAGGGTGCGGAGGGCCGCGTTCCTGGCGACCTCCTCGTCCACGGGCTCCTTGGTGACCAGCAGGCGGTAGTAGAGCGGTGCCGAGATCGCCCTGATCACCTCCATCCCGTCGGTGCCCTCGGGCAGTTCGCCCCGCTTCACCCCGGCGTCGACCGCCTTGGCCCACTCCTCGATGCGCCGCAGGTAGAAGGCCTGCAACGCCTGCGCGGCCTGCGCGTCGGAGGTGCCCGCCGCGATCACCGCCTGGAACGTGACACCCAGCCGGTGGTCGGTGACCGCGTCCTTGACGGCCAGGGCGTTGGCCAGCAGGTCGCCTTCGATGGATCCCGTGTCGGCGTGCGGTGACGACTGCTCGGCCAGGTCGATCATGAGGTCCGTGACCAGCCCTGCCCTGCTTCCCCAGCGCCGGTAGACCGTGGTCTTGCCCACGCCGGCCCTGGCCGCCACCTGATCCATGGTCAGCCCATGGAAGCCGTGCTCGACCAGCTCGTCCTGAGTGGCCTCCAGCACGGCCGCGCGCACGCGCGCGGTGCGGCCCCCCGGCCGCACAGTCCCCGCCAAACGGGACTCTTGTTCCATCAACGCTCCTTTCGTGACGCATCTTAACGGAACGATTGTCCCATCAAGGTCTGGACATGCACGCGCGGGCCGGCCCCCATCCGGCCCGATGACATCCACACGGCGGCTGCTTCTGGTGCTCTGTGCGGGCTCCCCGTTCATGCTCGCCGTGGGCTTCTTCATTCTGGACGCGGCATCGCGGGTCTTCGGTTCCGTCCCCGTTCGTCCCGGCCGATCCGGAGTGGGCACGGCGGCGTACGACAGTGTTCGGCGATGCCGAACCAATCTGCGCTAGGGTTGCCGCCGTGGGAGAGACGATTCAATCGGTCGAACGGGCCGCCGCGATCCTGCGGCTGCTCGCCTCCGGTCCCCGCCAGCTCGGCGTGGCCGAGCTGGCCAGGGCGCTCGGCCTGCCCAAGGGCACCCTGCACGGCATCCTGCGCACGCTCGTCCACGTGGGATTCGTCGAGCAGGACCAGGCGACGGGCAAGTACCGGCTCGGGGCCACCCTGCTCCACCTCGGCAGCAGCTACCTCGACGTCAACGAGCTGCGCACCCGCTCGATCAACTGGGCCGACGCGCTGGCCGGCCGCAGCAGGGAGAGCGCCTGGATCGGCACCCTCCACGAGGGCCACGTGCTGGTGATCCACCACGTCTTCCGCCCCGACGACAGCATGCAGACGCTCCAGGTGGGCACATATCTGCCGACGCACGCGAGCGCGCTCGGCAAGGTCCTGCTCGCCTACGACCCCTACGGGGAGTCGCTCGCGCCGCCGCTGCGGCCGTACACGAAGAAGACCCTGGTCGGCGCGGCAGAGCTGGAGGCGGACCTGGAGCTGGTGCGGACCCGGGGCTGGGCGGCCGAGATGGAGGAGCTGACCGAGGGCGAGGTCGCCATCGCGGCCCCGATCAAGGACCCGCGCGGCCTCGTGGTCGGCGCGATCGGCATCAGGGGCGCCGTCGAACGGCTCACCGCCGACGGCGCCCTGCACATGGAGTACGTCTCCTACGTCCGCGACGCCGCCCGCGCGATCACCCGGGACCTGACCCGCCAGACCGGTTGAACAACAGCGGGGCCAACGAATAACATCGCTAACATCGTTCGGCATTGTCGAACCCGATCTCCAAGCGAGGAACCTCGTGCCTCGACAGCACTACGTCGCAGCCATCGACCAGGGCACCACGTCCAGCCGGTGCATCGTCTTCGACCAGGCCGGCAACATCATCTCCGTCGCCCAGCGCGAGCACCGCCAGATCTTCCCCAAGCCGGGCTGGGTCGAGCACGACGCCGAGGAGATCTGGCAGTCCGTCCAGGCCGTGACGGCCGAGGCCACGAACGGGCTCGACATCGCCGCGCTCGGCATCACCAACCAGCGCGAGACCACCGTGCTGTGGGACAGGGAGACCGGGCGTCCGGTCTGCCCGGCGATCGTCTGGCAGGACACCCGCACCGACGCGCTCACGCACGCGCTCGCCGAGCACGCCGGGCTGTTCAGGGAGAAGGCCGGGCTGCCGCTGACCACCTACTTCTCCGGGCCCAAGATCCGGTGGCTGCTCGACGCGTACGAGCTGCGCGAGCGCGCCGAACGCGGCGAGGTGCTGTTCGGCACCATGGACAGCTGGCTGCTGTGGAACCTGACCGGCCGCCACCTCACCGACGTGACCAACGCCAGCCGTACGATGCTCATGAACATCCACACGCTGAGCTGGGACGACGACCTGCTCGCCGCCCTCGGCGTGCCCCGCGCGATGCTGCCGGAGATCCGCCCCTCCGCCGAGGTCTACGGCCACACCGCCGACGGCGTGCCGGTGGCCTCCGCGCTCGGCGACCAGCAGGCGGCGCTGTTCGGCCAGACCTGCTTCGAGCCCGGCGAGACCAAGAGCACCTACGGCTCGGGCAGCTTCCTGCTGATGAACACCGGTCAGGAGCCCGTCGTCTCCCGCCACGGCCTGCTCACCACCGTCGGCTACCAGATCGGCGACGGCCCGGCCACGTACGCGCTCGAAGGCGCGATCGCCGTCACCGGCTCGCTGGTGCAGTGGCTGCGCGACAACCTGGGCCTGATCTCCAGCGCCGCCGAGATCGAGACCCTGGCCAAGACCGTCGACGACAACGGCGGCTGCTACTTCGTCCCGGCCTTCTCGGGGCTGTTCGCGCCGCACTGGCGCTCCGACGCTCGCGGCGTGATCGCCGGTCTGACCGGGTTCGTCACGAAGGGGCACATCGCCCGTGCCGTCCTGGAGGCCACGGCCTGGCAGACCCGCGAGGTCGTCGACGCGATGAACGCCGACTCCGGGCTCGACCTGACCTCGCTGCGCGCCGACGGCGGCATGACCGCCGACAACCTGCTCATGCAGACGCTGGCCGACGTGCTCGCCGTCCCCGTGATCAGGCCCATGGTCGCCGAGACCACCGCGCTCGGCGCCGCGTACGCGGCCGGCCTCGCCACCGGCTACTGGCCCGACCTCGACAGCCTGCGCGCCAACTGGCACAAGGCGTCGGAATGGCGGCCGGAGATCGACGAGTCGGTCCGCGAGCGGGAATACCGCAACTGGAAGAAGGCCGTGGCCCGCACCCTCGACTGGGTCGAACAGTAGGACTGGAGCACGTCATGAACATCGCCATCGGCGCCGACAGGGCCGAGATCCGGGACGAGCTCTCCCGCGCCACCTACGACCTGCTGGTGATCGGCGGCGGCATCCTCGGCACGTCCGTCACCTGGATGGCCGCCCAGGCCGGGCTGCGGGTGGCGATGGTCGAGGCGGGCGACTTCGCCGGGGCCACGTCCAGCGCGTCGTCCAAACTGGTCCACGGCGGCCTGCGCTACCTGCAGACCGGCAACGTCAAGCTCGTCGCCGAGAACCACCGCGAACGCCGCGCGCTGGCCGCCGACATCGCGCCCCACCTGGTCAAACCGCTCACCTTCCTGGTGCCGATCTACAAGGGCGGCCCGCACGGCGCGGCCAAGCTCGGCGCCGGCGTGTTCCTGTACTCGGCGCTGTCGGTCTTCGGCGACGGCATGGGCAAGGTCATCACGCCGCACCAGGCCATGGCCCGCGTCCCCGCCCTGCGCGGCGAGGGCCTGCGCGCCGCCGCCGTCTACGGCGACCATCAGATGAACGACAGCCGCGTCGCCGTCATGACCGTACGCGCCGCCGTCGACGCGGGCGCGATCGTCCTCAACCACGCCGAGGTCGTCGGCCTGCGCAAGACGAGCGGCAACGTGACCGGGGCCGAGCTGCGCGACCGCCTCGACGGCACCGAGTTCGGCGTGGACGCCAGACTCGTCCTGAACGCCACCGGCCCCTGGGTCGACCACCTGCGGCGGATGGAGGACCCCGACGCCGCGCCGAGCATCCGCCTGTCCAAGGGCGCCCACCTGGTCATGCGCCGCCACGAACCGTGGAAGGCCGCCCTCACCACGCCCATCGACAAGTACCGGGTCTCCTTCGCCATCCCATGGGAGGACCACCTGCTGCTCGGCACCACCGACGAGGCGTACGAGGGCGACCCGGCCGACGTACGCGCCACCGACGCCGACCTCACCCAGATCCTCGACGAGGCGGGGCACTCCGTACGCGACTCCCAGCTGCGCCGCGAGGACATCACCTACGCGTTCGCCGGCCTGCGCGTGCTGCCCGGCGGCCCCGGCCAGGTGTCGGCGGCCAAGCGGGAGACCGTGGTGACCAGGGGCGCGGGCGGCATGTTGTCGGTCGCGGGCGGCAAGTGGACCACCTACCGCCACATCGGCAGGCACGTCCTCGACACCCTCGCCCACCTGCCCGGCAGGCCGCTCGGCGACGACCTGGCCGCCATCCTGCCCGCCGTGCCGCTGCCCGGCCTCGCCAGCCCCGACGCCGTCGCCATGCGCCTGTGGACCGACCGCGAACCCGGCACCCGCATGGACCCGCTGATCGCCCGCCACCTCGCCGGCCACTACGGCACCATCGCCTTCGACGTGGCCCGGCTCATCCGCGACGACCCCGCGCTCGGCGAACGCATCCACCCCGACGGGCCCGACATCTGGGCCCAGGCCGTCTACGCCCGCGACCACGAATGGGCCGCGACGGTCGACGACGTGGTGCGCCGCCGTACCACGCTGACCGTGCGGGGGCTGGACACGCCCGACGTACGTGGCCGGATCGAGGAACTCCTGGCCTGACCTGGAGGTGTGGCGCCGGTCGGCGGGGAAGGGTACAAGCATGCGCACTGCCATGAACGAGGCCCTGATCAGGCACTTCGCCGACCTCCGCGACGGCGTCCACGGCGGCGTCACCTCGCGCGAGGACAAGGAACGCCTGTTCGCCAGGGCGGTCGAGCTCCTCGACCCGGTGGCCCGGGCGACCCTCGACGAGTTCAACGCCGACCTGCTGCTCGGGTCGGGCGAGGTGGTGGCTAGCGGGCTGACCAGGTCGCAGGAGGGCGGCCTCAACGCCATGTGGTCGCTGACGTGGGCCGAGCAGCGCGAGAAGGACGTGCTGCCGATCGCGATCGTCGCCCACTTCGGCGCCGACTTCCACCATCCGCACCTGCGCGGCAACACGGTCGGCGACTGGCCCCTGAACGTCTTCACCGAGTCCGACGCCGCCGGCCAGCTCACCACCCTGCGCGCCATCGCCGCCGCCGACGCCCACAACCTCGTCTTCCAGGAAAGCTACCGCCTCATCCCCGCC
>JABFVJ010000318.1 GCA_013362835.1 Nonomuraea sp.
TCCCACACCCCCCGAGCGAAAGCAGCGGATGTGAGTACGGTCCTCCACACACCGCCCCAGCCTCCGGCCCCGGCCCCGGCCCCGGCCTACGACGACCTCACGGCCCTCGCCGCCCGCCACGGCCTCTCGGTCAGCGGCGCCCGGCCCTCGCTGCCCGAGTACGTCCGCCAGCTGTGGGCCCGCCGCCACTTCATCACCGCGTTCGCCACCGCCAAGCTCACCGCCCAGTACAGCCAGGCGAAGCTCGGCCAGGTCTGGCAGGTGATGACCCCGCTGCTGAACGCGGCGGTCTACTACTTCATCTTCGGCGTGCTGCTCGGCACCAAGCACGGCGTGCCGGACTACATCCCGTTCCTGGTCACGGGCGTGTTCATCTGGACGTTCACGCAGAGCTCGATCATGGCGGGCACCCGCGCCATCTCCGGCAACCTCGGCCTGGTGCGCGCCCTGCACTTCCCGCGCGCCGCGCTGCCGATCTCCTTCTGCCTCCAGCAGCTCCAGCAGCTGCTGTTCTCGATGGGCGCGCTGGTCGTCATCCTGCTCTGCTTCGGCGTGCCGGTCGGCGTGTCCTGGCTGCTGGCCTTGCCTGCCCTGTTCCTGCAGTTCACGTTCAACGCGGGCGTCTCCATGGTCATGGCCCGGATGGGCGCCAAGACTCCCGACATCGCCCAGCTGATGCCGTTCGTGCTGCGCACCTGGATGTACGTCTCGGGTGTCATGTGGAGCATCGACAAGCTCGCGGAGAACGACAGCCTGCCCCACGCGGTGAAGATCGCGCTGGCGGCCAACCCGGCCGCCGTCTACATCGACCTGATGCGCTTCGCCCTGATCGACAGCTTCCACGCCGGCCAGCTCCCCGCCCACGTGTGGGCGCTGGCGGTCGGCTGGGCGCTGCTCGCCGGCGTGGGCGGCTTCATCTACTTCTGGAAGGCTGAGGAGACCTACGGCCGTGGCTGAGCACTCGAACGAGAAGATCCCCACCGTCGTCGCCGACGGCGTCGACATCGTCTACCGCGTCAACGGCACCGGCGCCGGACGCGGCTCCGCGACCGCCGCCCTCAACCGCATCGTGCGCCGCAAGCAGACCGAGAAGGCATCGGGCGTGCGCCGGGTGCACGCGGTGAAGAACGTGTCCTTCGTCGCCTACCGGGGCGAGGCGATCGGCCTGATCGGCACCAACGGCTCCGGCAAGTCGACCCTGCTGAAGGCCGTCGCCGGACTCCTCCCCGTGGAGAACGGCCATATCTACACCGACGGCCAGCCCTCCCTGCTCGGCGTCAACGCCGCCCTGATGAACGACCTGACCGGCGAGCGCAACGTGCACCTCGGCGGCCTGGCCATGGGCATGTCCCGCGAACAGATCAAGGACCGCTACCAGGAGATCGTCGACTTCTCCGGCATCAACGAGAAGGGCGACTTCATCACCCTGCCGATGCGGACGTACTCCTCCGGCATGGCCGCGCGGCTGCGGTTCTCCATCGCCGCCGCCAAGGACCACGACGTCCTGCTGATCGACGAGGCACTGGCCACGGGCGACCGCTCCTTCCAGAAGCGCTCCGAGGAACGCATCCGCGAGCTGCGCAAGCACGCGGGCACGGTGTTCCTGGTCAGCCACAACAACAAGTCCATCCGCGACACCTGCGACCGGGTGCTGTGGCTGGAGCGCGGCGAGCTGCGCATGGACGGGCCGACGGAGGACGTCCTCAAGGAGTACGAGGCGTTCACCGGCGACAAGGCGCCCAAGACGAAGCCCAAGCCGAAGGCCGCCGTTCCCTCGTGAAGCCCGCCGTCCCTTCGTGAAGCCCGGCATTCCCTCGTGAGGCCCGGCATTCCCTCGTGAGGCCCACCCGGTCGGCCCTTTTGTCTCATTGATGGCAGCATGACCGCATACGGTGCAGCTGTGAGAGAGGGTCCCCGTGATGGCCGAGCTCAGTGTCGTCGTGTACGGGCCGAACGTTCAGGACCATCTGACCGAACTCCTCGACTCCCTCGCCGCCCACTCCCTCCCGGACGCCGAGGTGATCGTGGCGGCGGTCGGCGACTGGGCCCGCGAGACGGCCGAGCGGCACG
>JABFVJ010000503.1 GCA_013362835.1 Nonomuraea sp.
AGCGACGACGTCCAGAACGTCTACGCCAACTTCGACGTCTCCGACGACGTCCTGGCCGCCCTCGACTGACACGTACGCGTGAGGGCGGGCTCCCCCCGGCCCTCACGCATGCCCTCGGCACCACTGGTTACCTCAGCGAGCCCTTTGGCGCCGGGTCGGCGGGAAGGCGTACGGCGCGGCTCGGCGCAACGTGAGCGGTGGCTTGCCCGGAATTCGAGCACCCGAAAGCCGCAGACAACAGACGGCCGGTATCCGATACCCGCGGCACACCCGCCCTTTACGCGTGCACGGCGGCCCAACCGCGGCTAGGGTCGGGCGACGTGACTTCCCCCATCCCCTCGACCATCCCCGCCCGCCCCCAGACGCCCTACCGCGCACTCGGCTGGCTCCTGGCCGTCCCCGCGCTGCTCGGCGCTCTGATCACGCTCGTGCTCCCCACGGTCCAGACGATCGTGCTCAGCCTCCACAGCGGCGGCGTGCTCCAGCCGAGCAGGTTCGTGGGACTGGACAACTACACGAAAGTGCTGGGCGGCACGGAGTTCTGGCGGGCGCTGGGCTTCACGCTCTCGCTGACCGTGGGCCCGCTGCTGGTGGCCGTGGCGGTGGGACCGCTCCTGGCGCTGGCACTCGACAGGGGCGGCGCCTGGCCCAGGCGGACGGGGCCGGCGGTGCTGTCCCTGGCGATCGTCACGTTCTCGCCGGTCGGCGTGGCGGCCGCCTGGATCAGGGGCTTCATGCCCGACGGTCCCGGCTTGGCGTCCATGGCCACCGAGGGCCTGCGCGATCCCGCCACCGCTCCGGGTGCGCTGCGGCTGATCGTCGTGGCCGCCACGTTCGGGCTGGTCTGCGCGCTGGCCCTGACGGCGTTCCTGCCCGCCCTGCGCGGCGGCACCGCGGGGCCGGCCACGATCGTCGTGGGCGTGCTCGTCGCGCTCGCGACCGTCGCCGTCGGGGTGCAGGCCTTCTCGATGGGCATGGTGCTCACCAGGGGAGGCCCTGAGCGCGCCACAGAGACCCTGGCGGGCCTCCAGTACGACTACGCCTTCAGAATGGCCCAGTTCGGCCCTGGCGCGGCCGTCGCGGCCTTGACAGGCGTACTTCTCGGCGTACTCGGCATCGCGGCCGTCGTCGTCGTCGCGGCCACCCGCCTGCGCATCACCCTGACCCCGAAGCCGGGAACGCGTACGGCGACCGCCAATCAACCGGCCCGCGTCCCGGCGCCCACCCACCCGGCGTCCTGGGCTGGAGCGTTCCCGTCAGACCAGCACAACCCCCCGGCCGGACAGGGCGACCTCGCGCTCGCGCAGGACGGCAGGAGCCGTACGGCGGGACCCGCGGGCACGGCCGTCGCCGTGGTCGCGCTGGTGGTCGTGGCGGCCGTCGCGATCGTCTGCGCCTGGCCCTGGATCTCCGGCGTGCTAGCGGGCCCCGGCACCCCGGCGGGCGGGCTGCGCGCCCAGGTGAACACCTGGATCCCGGCCGTCGTCGGAGCGCTGGTGTCGGTCGGCGTCGCCTACCTCGCCGCGCTGGGCATCGGCGGCCTGCGCCCGCTCGGCAGGCACAGCGAGTGGCTGCTGCTCCTGTTCGCCCCCTGGCTGTTCGTGGGCACCGGCCCCCTCGGCGTCGCCGACTGGCAGAACATGCGCGACCTCGGCCTCCTCGACACCTTCTTCGCCCTGTTCCCGCCGCTCCTGGTGAGCGTGCCCGCGCTGCTCGTGCTGACCCTGCTGTGCAAGGGGCTGGCCGAGCGGAACGGCGGCGACTTCTTCGGGGCCGTCCTGCTGCCCTCCCTGCCGATGGCGGGCGTCCTGGTGGTCGCGGTCACCCTGATGAACGCCCAGGACGCCCTGTGGCCGCTGCTCGTGGCCCAGCGGCCCGAACTGTTCACCGCGCCCGTGACGCAGATGTCCCAGCTCGGCGGCTTCGCCACCACCGAACCCGACGTCGGGGCGAGCACCCCGCTGGTCGTCGTCGCGCTCACGCTGGCCGCCGTCGTGGCCGCCCAGCTCCTCCACCTCGACAGGCTGGCCATCAGGGCCGGCGGTTCGCGGACGGCCGGGCCCGGCGCATAGGTTCAGGGGTTGTGGAAATTAGCGACCTCACTCCCGGCGATCTCGACGACGTCCTGGACCTGCGTAAACGTTCATTCGGCCCGCTGTCGGCGGCGGAGGCCGAGCGGTGGCGGCGCATCGTGACGCCCTCGCTCGGCGAGGGCCGCTACCTCGGCGTGGCCGACGGCGGCAGGCTCGCCGCCGCGGCCCGGATCCGTCAGTTCACCCAGTGGTGGCACGGCCGCCCGCAGCCCATGGCCGGGGTGGCCGGAGTCACCGTCAATCCCGAGGACCGGGGCCGCGGCGTCGGCACCCGCCTCATGCGCGCCGTCATCGACCGCGCCGCCGACCAGGGCAACGCCGTCTCGGCGCTGTTCCCGGCCACCACGCCCATCTACCGCTCGCTCGGCTACGAGCACGCCGGGGCCCAGCACGTCCTCACCGTACGCGCCGGGTCGCTGCGCGGGATCCGCCCGTCCGGCCAGGTCAAGCTGCGCCGCATGGGCCCCGGCGACGCGGCCGAGGTCGTCTCCCTGCTCCACCGCGTCCACGCCGCCGCCCGCTCCAGCGGCCCCGTCTCCTGGGACGAGGCCACCTGGCGCGTCCGGCTCGCCGACGAGGACGACTTCCTCTACCTGGCCGACGACGGCTACGTCAGCTACCGCTGGAGCGGCGACGACATCCGCGTCGAGAACCTCGTCGCGGTCTCCGAGGACACGACCAGGGCGCTGTGGTCGATGGTGGGCAGCGCGTCCTCCATCGCCGAGAAGGTCGTCGCGCCCGTCGCCCCGGACGACCCGGTGCTGTGGCTGCTCGGCGAACGCTCCAAGGACCAGGTGGCCCAGTACCGCTGGATGTCCAGGGTCCTCGACGTGGCCGCCGCGACCGAGCGCAGGGGCTACCCCGCCGCCGTGTCGGGCGAAGCCGTGATCACCGTGGACGACCCGCGGCGCGGCGGCGGCACCTGGCGGCTGACGTTCTCCGGCGGCACGTGCACCCCCACCCCGGCCGATGTCGCCGGCCCGGCGCTGCCCATCGGCGCCTTCTCCGCCCTGTACGCCGGAATCCCCACGTCCACCCTCCGCAGAACCGGCCTCCTGACCGGCGACGACCAGTACGACGAGCTCCTCGACACGGCCTTCGCCGCCAAGCCGTACATGCTGGACTACTTCTGACCCCGATCGCCTCCGACCGGCGGCGTTCGCGGCGGGCGATTCGCGATGCGCGGCCAGCTCGGCCGGGGTAGAGTCTCGTGCCGAACAGATGTTCGGCGGCGCGGGAGGGCAAACCGGTGCGGGTGATGGGCGTCGATCCGGGGCTGACCCGGTGCGGCCTGGGCGCTGTCGAAGGGCGCCCGGGCGCGCCGTTGTCGCTGGTGGCCGTCGGAGTGGTGCGCACGGGAGCCGACGAGGAGCTCGGCGCGCGGCTGGTGGGCATCGAGGCCGGCATCGAGCGGTGGCTCGACGAGGTGCGTCCCGACGCCGTGGCCGTCGAGCGCGTGTTCAGCCAGCACAACGTCCGCACCGTCATGGGCACCGCGCAGGCGGCGGGGATCGCCGTCCTGTGCGCGGCCAGGCGGGGGCTGCCGGTCGCGCTGCACACCCCTTCCGAGGTCAAGGCCGCCGTCACCGGCAGCGGCACGGCCGACAAGAAACAGGTCGGCACGATGATCACCCGCTTGCTGCGCCTGGCCGAGATGCCCAGACCGGCCGACGCCGCCGACGCGCTGGCGCTGGCCATCTGCCACATCTGGCGCGGCGGCGCCCAGCACCGCCTCGCCGAAGCCATGGCCCGCGCCACGAAGGGCCGCTGACCCATGCCGCTGGAGGCGCGCCGGCAGAGGGCGCCGGCCGGGCCGGGCGGCGTGGCGGAGGCATGTGGTGACGATCGTGTCGTGGGAAGGGGAGTCGAGTCGTGATCGCGTCGGTGGCGGGCAGGGTGGCCTCGGTCGCCCCTGACGGAGCCGTGATCGAGGTGGGCGGCGTGGGGATCCTCACCCACTGCACGCCCGGCACCCTGGCCACGCTGCGGGTGGGCGAGCAGGCGCGGCTGGCCACGTCGCTGGTGGTGCGCGAGGAGTCGCTCACGCTCTACGGCTTCGCCACCGACGACGAGCGGGCCGTCTTCGAGCTGCTGCAGACGGCCAGCGGGGTCGGTCCCAAGCTGGCGCTGGCGATGCTCGCCGTACACACGCCCAACGCGCTGCGGGTGGCGGTGGCGAGCGCCGACCTCAAGGCGCTCACCCGGGTGCCGGGGATCGGCCAGAAGGGCGCCCAGCGCATCGTGCTGGAGCTGAAGGACCGGCTCGGCACTCCCGAGGAGGCGGTCAACGCGGCCATCGGCGGGGAGCGGCGCCCGGCCCTGTGGCGCGAGCAGGTGCACTCCGGCCTGGTGGGGCTGGGCTATTCCGGCAAGGACGCCGACGAGGCCGTCGCCCTCGTGGCGCCCGAGGCCGAGGCGGACGTCGCGGCAGGACGCCAGCCCCAGGTGGCCGCGCTGCTCAAGGCGGCGCTCCGATCCCTCAGCATCCGATGACCCGCCCGCCGGCAACTTCGGGACGTACGTCATCGAACCGCACGGCGCCGGGCGCCCCGGAAGTGAGAGGGGGGTTTGAGCGTGGAGTATGAGCGGGAGCTGGTGTCGGCGGACGCCGGCGGCGACGAGTCGCAGATCGAGGCGGCGCTGCGGCCCAAGCGGCTGAGCGAGTTCATCGGCCAGAGCCGCGTGCGCGAGCAGTTGTCCCTCGTGCTGGAGAGCGCCATGCTGCGGCAGCGGCCGCCCGACCACGTGCTGATGAACGGGTCGCCGGGCCTCGGCAAGACCACCCTGGCCATGATCATCGCGGCCGAGCTGAACATGCCGCTCAGGATCACCTCGGGACCGGCGCTGGAGCGGGCGGGCGACCTCGCCGCGATCCTGTCGACGCTGACCGAGGGCGAGGTGCTGTTCATCGACGAGATCCACCGCATGGCCAGGCCCGCCGAGGAGATGCTCTACCTCGCGATGGAGGACTTCCGGGTCGACATCGTCGTGGGCAAGGGGCCGGGCGCGACCGCGATCCCGCTGGAGATCGCGCCGTTCACGCTGGTCGGAGCCACCACGCGGGCCGGGCTTCTGCCCGCGCCGCTGCGCGACAGGTTCGGCTTCACCGCCCACATGGACTTCTACGAGGTCGGCGAGCTGGAACAGGTGCTCTACCGGTCGGCCAGGCTGCTCGGCGTCTCGCTGCCCGACGAGGGCGCCCACGAGATCGCCCGGCGCTCGCGGGGCACGCCCCGCATCGCCAACCGGCTGCTGCGGCGGGTGCGCGACTTCGCCGACGTACGCGCGGGAGGGGTGATCGACCGCGACATCGCCGCCGCGGCGCTCAACCTCTACGAGGTCGACGCGGAAGGGCTCGACCGGCTCGACCGGGCGGTGCTGAGCGTGCTGCTCAGGAAGTTCGGCGGCGGGCCCGTCGGCCTGTCCACGCTGGCCGTGGCCGTGGGGGAGGAGCCGGAGACGGTCGAGGTGGTGGCCGAGCCGTTCCTCGTACGGCAGGGGTTGCTGGCGAGGACCCCGCGCGGCCGGGTCGCGACCGCCTCGGCCTGGACGCACATGGGAATGACGCCGCCGCCCGACGCGTTCGGAGCCGCCGTTTCACCCTGATCACGAATCGGTTGCAACCGTTTCAAATTGGGAACTTCCCCGCGCGCCGAAACGCTGCCTCGTTGCCGCGTTTCATAACAAGCGCCTACACTCCGTGGCTTGGCTGGCTGTGTAGGCTGACGGGCTGAGCGGCGCGGCCCGAAGGTACGCGCGGAATTTCCGGCGCGAGACCGGTGTCAACTTCTTGAACGACTATGGAAGGTCGCCCCTATGGACATGGGACAACTCGGAAGCATCCTGCCGCTGATTCTTCTGGTGGTGGTGTTCTACTTCCTGCTGATCCGCCCGCAGCGCAAGCGCCAGCAGGAAGCGCTCAAGATGCAGAACTCCCTGGCCCCGGGCGCCCGCGTCATGACCACGACCGGCCTGTTCGCCACTGTGGTCGCGGTGGACAACGACGACGTGATCCTTGAGGTCTCGCCCGGCATCGAGACCCGCTGGGTCAAGGCCGCCATCGGCCGTGTCGTCCAGCCCGGCGACGCGCCGGTCGACGACGAGCCCGCAGCTCACGACGCCGAGCTCGACGAGGCCGACGCGAAGGAGTCCGACGCGGCCGTGGAGCGTGACGGCGACCAGGACTCCAGCACCAAGAAGTCCTGACTAAGCTCTTCGGCAAACCCAATCTGAGAGAATCGACGACCAGTGGCCCGACCGACCAGCCGCCACAGCCGACCAGGGCGCACGCTCTTGGTGCTGCTGGCGCTCATCCTCGCCCTGGGCGGGACGATGTTCTTGCAGAAGGCGTTCACGCCCAAGCTGGGACTCGACCTCGCCGGCGGAACGACGGTGACCCTGTCACCCGTGACCCAGACGGGGGCCTCCCCACCTGAGGAGATCCTCGATCGCGCGGTCAACATCATCCGCGACCGGGTCAACGGCACCGGCATCTCCGACGCGGAGGTCGCCAAATCCGGCGACAACATCATCATCTCCATTCCGGGCGTCGGACAGAGCGAGGCGATCAAGCTGGTCGCCACCACCGCGGAGCTGCGCTTCCGCCAGGTGCTCGCCATGGAGGCCACGCAGCTCCCGCAGAACCTGACCACGGAGGCGCCCTCGCCGGGAGCCTCTCCCACGGCGAAGCCGTCCACGTCGGCCGGGCAGGGCGCCACGCCGACCGCCTCGCAGTCGGCGAACACGCCGAGCGCGTCGCCGACCGGCAAGGCGCTGTCGTCCGCGCTGACCGCGCCGACGCCCGCCCCGACGGCGACTGCGACGGCGACGACCACCGGCCAGAACGGCAACAAGCAGCAGAACGGCAAGGGCAAGAACGCCACGCCCACGCCGTCGGCGAGCACGCCGCCGACCACGCAGCCCGGCCAGGACCAGAGCACCGGCATCAACACCGAGGGCATCGACCCGGCGGTGCTGCAGCAGTTCAACAAGCTCGACTGCGCCGACCCCAAGAACCGCGGCCAGGGCGTCCAGGACGACCCCAACAAGCAGTACGCGGCCTGTGAGACCGACGGCAGCTTCAAGTACGTCCTCGACGTCGCCAAGGTCGTCGGCACCGACATCGACACGGCCTCGGCCGGCGTCCGCCAGGGCACGGTGGAGTGGATCGTCCAGCTCGACTTCAAGAGCAAGGGCGCGGGCGAGTGGAGCAAGCTCACCACGACCGCCTACAACTCCCAGGAGCCGCGCAACAAGGTCGCGGTCGTCCTCGACGGCGTGGTCATCACGGCGCCCAACATCATCGGCCCGATCCCCGGCGGCCGCGCCGAGATCACCGGCGGCTTCGACCAGGCCAGCGCCACCAACCTGGCCGACCAGCTCAAGTACGGCGCCCTGCCCCTGAAGTTCCAGCGCAGCTCGATCGACACCGTGTCCTCGACGCTCGGCGCCGACCAGCTCGAAGGCGGCCTGATCGCCGGCATCATCGGCCTCGGCCTGGTCGTGCTCTACTCGCTGATGTACTACCGGGGCCTCGGCATCGTCGCGGTGCTGAGCCTCGTCGTGGCCTCGATCCTCACCTACACGGCGGTGGTCGTGCTCGGCCACAACGCCGGGTTCCGGCTGTCCCTGCCGCACATCATCGGCCTGGTGGTCTCGATCGGCATCACCGCCGACTCCTTCATCGTGTATTTCGAACGCATACGTGATGAGATGAAGGAAGGCCGGCGGACGCTTCGCGCGGCCGTCGAGGTGGCCTGGGTCCGTGCCCGGCGCACGATCCTGATCGCCGACGCCGTCATGTTCATCGCCGCGATCGTGCTCTACTTCCTGGCGGTGGGCGGTGTGGCCGGGTTCGCCTTCGCGATGGGCCTGACCACGCTGATCGACATCGTGGTGGTGTTCCTGTTCACCAAGCCGTTCATCGCCCTGCTGGCGAGGATGAAGTTCTTCGCCAAGGGCCACCCGCTGTCCGGTCTCGACGCCGAGCGCATGAGTGCCGAGCCGGCCCGCACGACCACTCCGCAGGAGGCCTGAGATGGGACTGGGGCGACGCCTCTACCGCGGCGAGATCGATGTCGACTTCGTCGGCAAGTGGAGGCTCTGGTACAGCCTGTCCGGCTTCCTGCTGGTCATCTCGCTCGCCGGCATCCTGTTCAACGGGCTCAACCTGGGCGTGGAGTTCAAGGGCGGCACCGTCTTCACCTTCCCGGCGAGCGCGGGCACGGTCGAGGAGGTCCGCGAGGACTTCCGGTCGCAGGGCGCCCACCAGGTGATCGTGCAGCGGGCCCGCGACAACTGGCGGGTCACCACCGAGACTCTCTCGGAGTCGATGCTCAACCAGGTGCAGACCACGATCGCCAAGGAGTACAAGGTCCCGGTCGACGACGTCAGCGTCCAGTCGATCGGTGCTTCCTGGGGCGGTGAGGTCTCGCAGAAGGCCTGGATCGGCCTCGGCGTCTTCATGCTCGCGATCATCCTGTACCTGTCGATGGCGTTCGAGCCGAAGATGGCCCTGGCGGCGATCGTCGCGCTCATCCACGACCTCGTCATCACGGCCGGCGTCTACGCCTGGTCGGGCTTCGAGGTCACGCCGGCGACCCTGCTGGGCTTCCTGACCATCCTCGGTTATTCGCTCTACGACGCGGTCGTGGTGTTCGACATGATCAAGGAGGTCACGGCCAAGCTGGGCACGACCTCGAAGATGACGTACTCGATGGCGGCCAACAACGCGCTCAACCACACGCTGATCCGGTCGCTGAACACCTCGCTGGTCGCGATCCTGCCGGTGGCGGCGATCCTGTTCATCGGCACGACGCTGCTCGGCGCCGGCACGCTGAAGGACCTGTCGCTGGCGCTGTTCGTCGGCATGATCGTCGGCACGTACTCCTCGCTCTGCGTGGCCACGCCG
>JABFVJ010000309.1 GCA_013362835.1 Nonomuraea sp.
TTCGGGGCTGGCATGATGGGGGCATTTCCTGAAATGTCATGCCTCATTGAAGGGGGCGCTGTGCGTATCGCGCTTGCCGGGCTTGCCACCAGCCATCCGTACACCGATGCCCGCACCCTGAGCCGGCACGCCCGGCTGGTCGTGTGGGAGCCGGATCCCGAGCGGTTGCGGCGGTTCGCCGAGGAGCATCCTGAGGCCGAGGTGGCGGGGAGCCTCGACGAGGTGCTGGCGGGGGAGCTGGACGGGGTCGTGCTGACCGTGCCCAATCCGCGGGTGCCCGAGGCGTTCGCGCGGGTGCTGGAGACCGGCGTGCCGTGTTTCGTGAACAAGCCCGCCGCGGCCACCAGGGCGCAGCTCGACGCGTTGCGCCGGTTGCCGGTGCACGAGCGGGTGATGTCGGGGTCGGTGCTGCGGTTCGCGCCCGCGTTCGCCGGGTTCCGGGCCGACCCGGACGACGTGCTCGCCGTGCGTGCCACCGTGCGGCACGACGTGGGCCTGTGGGCCGACGGGTACAACGCCTGGCAGGACACGCCGGGCGAGGGCGGCGGCACGATGGTGACGATGGGCGTCCACGGCGTGGAGCTCCTGGTGGCCCTCCTGGGGCCGGACGTACGGCTGGTGGGGGCGGCGGGGGCCAGGCGGCGCTACCGGACGCTCAGGTCCGAGGACACCGGCGTGATGGCGCTCCAGTGGGCGAACGGGATCACCGGGACGGTCGAGATCGTCGGGGTGTCCGAGGGCGAGTCGTACACGGTGACGCTGCACGGGCGGGACGGCAGCGAGTCGGTCGTGATCGAGGGCGGCCCGGACCCGGTCCACGGCCTCGGTTACGCGGGGACGGTCGAGGCGTTCCTCGACATGGCGGGCGGCAAGCCGAGCCCGGTGCCGTGGGCGGAGACCATGGCGATCCTGGAGATCCTGGTCTCGGCGCGCGAAGCGGCCACCGTGGCCTGAGGACCGCGCGCGAAGCGGCTGCCGTGGGGTGAGGGGTGGCCGCGTGGGCGCGCTGGCGGGGGTCGAGGGGCGTCGTACCGTTGACAGGGGAAGACTGCGCCGGTTACGGTCTGGACCGTAAATAGCGGAACAGAGGAGACCGGGTGCGGACGACAGCGGAACTCGAGGAGCGGCTGGCGCGGCCGAGCGCCGGCCTGGTCGAGGATCTGGGCAGGCTCGACGGCGACATCATGATCCTGGGCGCCGGCGGCAAGCTCGGCCCCAGCCTGGTCCGGCTCGCGCTGAACGCGACACGCGGCGACCGGCGGGTCATCGCCGTGTCCCGCTTCTCCGAACCCGGCCTCGCCCGGGCGCTCACCGACGACGGCGCCACGGTCGTGGCCGCCGACGTCGCCGACGAGCGGGCGCTGCGCGACCTGCCGGAGGCGCCCAACGTCGTCTTCCTGGTCGGCGCCAAGTTCGGCACCCAGGGCCGCGAGCACGCCACCTGGTTCACCAACACGTACCTGCCCGGCCGGGTCGCCGACCGGTTCCGCGACAGCAGGATCGCGGCCCTGTCCACCGGCAACGTCTACCCGCTCGTCCCCGTCACGAGCGGCGGCAGCACCGAGGACTCGCCGGTCGGCCCGGTCGGCGACTACGCGATGAGCTGCCTCGGCAGGGAACGCGTGCTGACGCACTTCTCCGAGACGTACGGCACCCCGCTCGCCCTGATCAGGCTCAACTACGCCGTCGAGCTCCGCTACGGCGTGCTGGTCGACCTGGCGCAGAAGGTCCTGGCGGGCGAGCCGGTCGACCTCACCACCGGCCAGGCCAACGTCGTCTGGCAGGGGTACGCCAACGAGGTCACCCTGCGCGCGCTGACGCTCGCCGCCGCGCCGCCGTACGTGCTCAACGTCACCGGACCGGAGCTGATCTCCGTACGGCAGGCCGCGCGGGCACTCGGCGAGCTGCTGGGCAAGGAGCCGGTGTTCACCGGCGAGGAGGCCCCGACGGCGCTGCTGTCGAACGCCGGCCGCTGCCACCGCCTGTTCGGCTATCCCGAGCTGACGCCCGCCGAGCTCATCGAGCACACCGCCCGGTGGGTCGCCGACGGCGGGCCGCTGCTCGGCAAGCCCACGAAGTTCGAGCGCCGCGACGGACGGTTCTGACCGGCGTGCCAGACCTAGGACAAGGGGGATCCCACGTGCTCAGCACGGTTCAGGAGGCGCAGACCTCCGCAGGCGACCTGTTCAGGCGCGGGCTGGTGATCCCGGCCCACCCGCTCGCCCTCACCCAGGACAGGAAGCTGGACGAGCGCCGCCAGCGGGCGCTGACCCGCTACTACGTCGAGGCGGGCGCGGGCGGCCTGGCGGTGGGCGTGCACACGACGCAGTTCGCCATCCACGGGACCGACCTGCTGCCGCCCGTGCTGGAGCTGGCCGCGCGCACCGCCGGGGAGTCCGGGCGGGACGTCGTGCTGGTGGCCGGGGCGACCGGGCCCACGGCGCAGGCGGTGGCGGAGGCCGAGCTCGCCCGGTCGCTCGGGTATCACATGGTGCTGCTCAGCCCGTACCGGGAGCTGGACGAGGCGGCGCTGATCGAGCGGGCCAGGGCCGTGGGCGAGGTGCTGCCGGTGATCGGCTTCTACCTGCAGCCGGCGGTCGGCGGGAAGCCGCTGTCACGAGACTTCTGGACGCGGCTCGCCGCGATCGAGTCCGTGGTGGGGATCAAGGTCGCGCCGTTCGACCGGTACCGCACGCTCGACGTGCTGCACGGCGTCGTACGCGCGGGACGGGCCGGCGAGGTCGCGCTCTACACCGGCAACGACGACCACATCCTGGCCGATCTCATCACCACCCACCGGGTCGTGGTGGACGGGCGCGAGGTGGAGGTCGAGTTCGTCGGCGGGCTGCTCGGCCAGTGGGCCGTGTGGGTACGCCGGGCCGTCGAGCTGCTGGAGGAGGCCACCCGCGCCCGCGCGGGCGACGACGTCGCGGTACGCCGCCTGCTCTCCCTGGACGGCCACCTCACCGACGCCAACGCCGCCATCTTCGACTCGGCGAACGCCTTCCACGGCTGCATCCCCGGCATCCACGAGGTGCTGCGGCGCCAGGGCCTGCTGGCGGGCCGGTGGTGCCTGGACCCGGCCGAGGACCTGTCGCCCGGTCAGCTCGCCGAGATCGACCGCATCTGGGCCGCCTACCCGTGGCTGCGCGACGACGACTTCGTCGCCGACGGCCTCGCGAGGTGGCTGTCCTGAGGCGGCCACCTCCCTCAGAGGGTGAGGCGGTACAGCGTGAGCGGGCGGCCGCTGGAGCCGCTCGTCAGGTTGCCGGTACGCTCGGCCAGCCCCGCGAGCTCCAGCCGGTGCAGCATGCGGCGGGCGGTGCGCTGCTGGACGGCGAGGCGGTCGGCGATCTCGCGGGTGGTCAGCGGCTCGTCGCCGGCGGCGGCCCTGGCCTCCAGCAGCTTCTCCAGCGTGGGCACCGACAGCCCCACCCGGCGGGCGATGACCGACAGGTTCTGGGCGGCCGCCGGCGCGGTGGTCGCCGACTCCAGGACGATGTCGGTGTCGGCGCGCAGCGACAGCACGGCCGCCACGTCGCCGATGCGCCGCGCGCGGGCCAGGGCGCGGCGGGCCAGGCTCTCGGCCTCGGCGGCGCTGCGGCCGAGGCCGAACCCGATGCGGACGACCTCGTTGTGGGCGGCCAGCCGGGCCAGCATGGGCAGCCCGGTGAAGCCGCCGGTGGCGTCGTGCAGCGGGCCGCGGGTGGTCACCAGCAGGTGGGTGCCGCCACGGAATGCCGCGAGGGTGCCGCCGAGCGCGGTCGCCTCGCGCAGCAGCCCCTCGTCGCCGGCCACCTCGATCAGGCCGAGCGCGATCTGGGCGTCCTCCTGCGCCTGCCCTTCGGCGGTGAGCAGGAGCTGGCGCAGCGCGACGCGTACGGAGTGGACCGAGGGGACGAGGCGCAGGACGCGCATGTGGTCGCGCAGGGCCTCGTGGACGGAGCTGAGGCAGGTGATGACCGGGTGGTCGGGGCCCTTGCGGTGGAAGGCGACCGCCTGCTTGGAGGTCATCTCCGGGCGGTAGGGGAGCGTGCGCACGTCGCCGGCGGGCAGCCCGGTCTCGGCGAAGGTGGCGCTCACGTCGGCGGCCGACAGGGTGTCGACGGACAGGCGGGTGACGTCCTGGCCCTGGTGCTGGAGGCGGACGAGGGCGGTCAGGAGCGTCGCGCCCGAGTAGTCGACGAACGAGGCCGGGCGGGTGAGCGTGTCCCTCGACAGCATGTACGGGACGATCCCCGTGAACAGCCAGCCCTCGACGGCCGAGGCGTGCGCGTCGACCAGCGCGGGAGCCTGCGACTCGTGGTCGTAGTCGAGCCGGAGCGTGCTGACGCCCGGCTGCTCCTCGCACAGGGCGGCGACGTCGTCGACCAGGTCGTGCGGGCCGACGACCCCGATGAGGATTCCCACCCACGTCCCCCTCTCACTCATTACGGTCAAGACCGCAATCATATCTCGGAAGGTGCCCGGTGAAGTTCCCGTCAATGGCAGAAGCGGACGGCCGCACCCTCGGCGACGAGGAGGTGGACGCCCTCGCGCGGGTCATCCGCTCGGGCATGCTCAACTCCGTCTGGGGGACCGAGGCGCGGGCACTGGAGACCGAGATCGCCGAGCTGTACGGCTCCCGCCACGCGATCTCGTGCAGTTCCGGCACCGCGGCCCTCCATCTGTCGGTCGTGGCGGCCGCGCCGGATCCCGGGGACGAGATCATCACGACGCCGATCACGGACTTCGGGACCGTGGCCCCCATCTTGGCGCAGAACGCCGTTCCTGTCTTCGCCGACGTCGATCCGTCCGACGGCAATCTCGACCCTGACGCGGTGGCCGCCCTGATCGGGCCGCGGACCAGGGCCATCATGGCGGTGCACCTGTTCGGCGCCCCTGCCCGGATCGGCGAGCTGCGCGCGCTCGCCGACGCCCACGGCCTGGCCCTCATCGAGGACTGCGCCCAGGCGTGGCTGACCGAGCTGCCGGACGGCCGCCTGGCCGGGACGGCGGGCGACGTGGGCTGTCTCAGCCTGCAGCAGTGGAAGCACATCACCTGCGGCGACGGCGGGATCGTGCTCACCGGCGACGACGAGCGGGCGCGGCGGATGCGGCTGTTCGCCGACAAGGGCTGGGACCGCGCGGCCGGCCGCTCGCACGCCGCGTTCGGGCTCAACTACCGCATGACCGAGCTGCAGGCGGCCGTGGCGCGGGCGCAGCTCGCCAAGCTGCCCGGCGTGGTCGCCGCGCGCCGGCGTACCGCGGGGGAGCTGCTGGCGGCCCTGCGCGGGCTGCCGGACCTCGTGCCGCCGCGTCCCGAGGGGCACGCCTGGTGGTTGTTCCCGATCGTGTGCCCGCGCGGCGACGCCCGCGAGCGTGCCGCGCACCTGGCCGCCGCCGGGATCCCGGCCAGGGCCGGATACCTCGCCGAGCCGCTGAACCACGCGCCGGTGTGGCAGGGGCCCGTCTACGGGACCTCGCGCTTTCCCCTGGACGGGTACGTCCCCGCCCCCTGCCCGCGCGCGGAGCGCCTGGTGGCCGAGACCCTGCTCGTCATCGACTGGAACGAGCACTACACCGGCGCCCACGTCGAGCTGATCGCCGAGACCATGGCCGAGTTCCGGCCGTGACCGCGGCCTGGTCCTCGTTACGTTCATGTATCAGGCATTGACCCGGCAGGAGGCCGTCACTAGGTTTCGGTCAGGACCGGTATTAGTCGAAAGGAAACGCCGATGAAGAAGACAGCGGCAGTCGGCGTCGCGGCCGCCCTGAGCCTCGCGGCCGCCGGATGCGGTTCCAGCGGCGGCTCGGACAAGAACACCGTGACCCTGTGGATGTACCCCGTCATCTCCGACCAGGCCAAGAACCAGGCGTTCTGGGGCAAGGTCGAGAAGGACTTCGAGGCCGGGAACGCCGGGATCGACGTCAAGATCGACCTGCAGCCCTGGGAGGGCCGCCAGGAGAAGGTCACCACCGCCCTGGTCTCCAAGAAGGGCTTCGACCTCGTCGTGCTCGGCCCCGACCAGATCCCGCAGTACGCCCAGCAGGGCACGATCGAGCCGGTCGACGACGTGGTCGCCCCCGCCAAGGGCTCCTACCTGCCCAACTCCCTCAGCGCCCTGACCGTCGGCGGCAAGCTCTACGGCGTGCCGATCTACCAGACGATCACCGCGCCCATCTACAACAAGAAGCTGTTCGCCGAGGCGGGCGTGACCAAGGTGCCCGAGACGCTGGCCGAGCTGAAGGAGGCCGCGCCCAAGCTCGCCGCCAAGAAGGTGGCCGTGCTCGACTACCCGGGCAAGCCCGAGGTCAGCCTCAACCAGAGCTTCTACCCGATCCTGTGGGCCAACGGCGGCAGCGTCTTCACCGCCGACGGCAAGGGCGTCGCGTTCAACGGCGCCGAGGGCGTGGAGAGCCTGCAGCTCCTGCTCGACCTCAAGGCCGCCGGCGGGCTGCCGGAGAACGCCGCGAGCAAGGGCAACGACATCGAGGGCGGCGCCCTGGCCGGCGGCAAGACCGCGATGTACCACGCGGCCACCGCGCTCCAGGCCGTCCAGCTCGGCACCGCGATCGGCGCCGAGAACGTCGGCATCGGCCTGCCGCTGGAGGGCACGAAGCGGGTCTCGTTCGGCATCCCGGGCGGGCTGGTGCTGGCCAAGCACTCCGAGAGCAAGGACGCGGCCAAGAAGCTCGCCACGTACCTGGCCTCGCCGGAGGTCGCGGCCCGGCTGGCCGCGGAGTCCGGGTTCTTCCCCGCGCGCACCGACGTGACCGTGCCGGGGCAGAGCGAGGCGTCGAAGGAGTTCGCCAAGTCCCTGCAGTACGCCTTCCCCGGCGACACCCACCCCAAGGCCCGCCAGGTGATGGGCGTCATCGCCCCGCACATCCAGGCGGCGCTGCTCGGCAAGGAAGACGCCAAGACCGCCCTGGACGCGGCCGCCAAGGAGGCCACGACGCTGCTGGGCGCCGGCGGCTGACGTGCTAGAGGCTTAGCGAGGAAAGGATCCACCTGGTGCGTCAACGACTGCGGGACCCGGTCACCGGGCTGCTGTTCGTCCTGCCGATGCTCGTGCTCTTCCTGATCTTCCGGATCTTCCCCTCGCTGGGGGCGGCGGGCATGAGCCTGACCAACTGGAACATCGGCGGGGACTGGGAGTTCGTCGGCGCGGCCAACTACGCCCGGCTGCTCGACGACGTGAACTTCTGGCTGAGCCTGCGGGTCACGCTCGTCTACGTGGCGGTCTACGTGCCCCTCACCCTGCTCGTCGCGCTCGGCACGGCGCTGCTGCTCAACCAGGTGGTCTTCCTGCGCGGCCTGTTCCGCGGCATGCTCTTCCTGCCGTACGTGACGAGCTTCGTGCTGGCGGGCATCATCTGGCGCTGGATCTACGAGTTCGACGGCCTGATCAACGGCCTGCTGGCCAAGGCCGACCTCGGGCCGGTCGCGTTCCTGGAACAGTCGGGCGTGGTGCTGCCCGCGCTGGCCGTGGTGTCGGTGTGGAAGGGGTTCGGCTACTCGATGCTGATCCTGCTCGCCGGGCTCAAGGCCATCCCGTCCTCGTACATGGAGGCGGCCAGGGTCGACGGCGCGAGCGCCTGGCAGCGCTTCCGCCGGATCACGCTGCCGCTGCTCAAGCCCACGGTCTTCTTCGTGGTCGTGATCGAGACGATCTCGGCGTTCCAGACCTTCGACACCGTGTACGTGATGACCGGCGGCGGCCCGGCGCGGGCCACGTACACGCTCATCTACGGCATCTACGACTACGGCTTCCGGTCGTTCGACTTCGGGTACGCCGCCACGCTGGGCATGGTGCTGTTCGCGATCGTGCTGATCGTCTCGCTGGTCCAGCGGCGCTTCCTGGATCGGGGGAACACATGACGATCACCGCGTCCAGGCCCGTCGCGACGGGGGCGGAGACGCCCCGCGCGGCCCGCCGCCGCTGGTGGCGGGGCAGATGGCCGCTCGTGGCGCTGCTCGCGCTGCTGTCGGCGCTGACCGTCAGCCCGTTCGTGGCGATGTTCGTCGTGGCGCTGTCGCCGGCGGGCCGGCCGACCGTGCCCAAGCAGTGGCCGGAGTCGCTGACGCTGGACAACATCACCCGCGTGCTGTCGTCCACCGGGTTCGCCGGCTGGACGGTCAACTCGGTGGTCTACGCGCTGGTCTCGGTCGTGATCATCCTGCTGACGTCCTCGATGGCCGGGTACGCCTTCGCCAAGAAGCGCTTCCCCGGCCGCGAGGCCATGTTCTGGACGTTCCTCGCCACCATGATGGTCCCGTTCCAGGCCACGCTCATCCCGACGTTCGTGCTGGTCAACAGCCTCGACGGGGTGGACACGTTCTGGGGGCTGATCGTGCCGACGCTGGCCAACTCGCAGGCGGTCTTCCTGATGCGGCAGTTCATCAAGGGGCTGCCCGACGAGCTGTTCGACGCGGCCAAGGTGGACGGCGCGTCGGAGTGGCGCGTCTACTGGACGATCGTCGTGCCGCTGACCAAGCCCATCCTCGCCACGCTCGGCGTGTTCGTGTTCCTGTGGCACTGGAACGACTTCCTGTGGCCGCTGGTCATCGGGCAGAGCGACGCCACCCGTACGCTGACCGTGGGGCTGACCACGCTGCGGACCGAGGAGATGCAGCTGTCGCTGCTCATGGCCTCGGCGGCGGTCTCCGTGGTGCCGTGCCTGCTGGTGTTCTTCCTCCTGCAGCGCTACCTGGTCAACAGCATCGTGATGACCGGGCTCAAATAAGCTCTTCCGGGTGGACGTCTCTGCGCAGAACCTCCGGGACCGGCTCCGCGGCACGCTGATCGCCGCGGCGGCCACCCCCATGACCGAGTCCGGCGAGGTCGACCCCGCCGTCGTCGCGCGTTACCTGGCCGGGCTGGTGGCCGACGGCGCGGGCGCGCTCGCGGTGCTCGCGCACACCGGGCGGGGGCCGTACCTCGACGCCGCGACCCGCGCGGAGGTGATCGGCCGGGCCGTCGCGCTCGGCGTGCCGGT
>JABFVJ010000248.1 GCA_013362835.1 Nonomuraea sp.
GGGCGGCGGCGGTGGGCCCTGCTGCTCGGTCCGCCGGGCGGCCTGGCGCTCTTCCTCGCCGCCGCGCTCCTGGTGGCGCTCGGCGCGGGCGGGCTGTGGACGCAGCTCCTCTGCCTGCCGCTGCTCGGGCAGCTGCTCGTCGAGGTCGCGGCCAGGCGCGCGCCGGCGCGGCAGATCACCGTACCCATCGCCGTCGCCTCGGGCGGCCCGACCGTGACGAGAGTTCCTTGACCGACACGATCAACCCGCGCCCCGGGACCGTCATCACGGTCCCGGGCGCGGTGGCGCGCGTCGCCCGGTGGATCCGCCGCAACGGCGTGCTGCTGGCCGGGCTCGTGCTCATCGCCGCCGCCGTCGCGGGCAAGGCGGCCATCGTCCAGGAGGCGTACTTCAAGGAGGACGACTACGAGTTCGTGGCCAGGGCGATGGAGAGCGACCTCTCCTTCGACTACCTGACCAGGATCCACTTCGGGCAGTTCATGCCGGGCGGTTTCCTGCTGGCCTGGCTGACCTCCAGGCTGCACCCCTTCGACTGGGGCTGGGCGGCCGGCACGGTGCTGGCGCTGCACGCCGCCGCCGGGCTCGCCGTGCTGCGGATGGTGCGGGTGGTCTTCGGCAGGCGGCCCGCGACGCTCGTGCCGCTCGTGGTCTTCCTCGTCGCGCCGATCACCGTGCCCGCGCTCGCCTGGTGGGCGGCCGGGCTCAACACCGTCTTCCTCCAGGTCGCGCTGCCCATGGCGGTCGCCTCGCACTGGCAACACGTGCGTACGGGCCGGCTGCGGCACGCCGTGGCAGCGGCGCTGTGGGTGCTGTTCGGGCTGCTCGGCTTCGTCAAGGGCTTCGCGCTGCCGCTGCTGCTGTTCGCCCTCACCGCGATCTACCACGGCGGCGTACGCGCGGTCCTGCGCCGCTACCTGGCCGCCTGGGGCATGTACGTCACCGTGCTGCTCGCCTTCGGCGCGCTGTACGTCCAGCGGTCGCTGTCGTCGCCCGGCATGAGCGGCCTGCCGATCTTCGACCAGGCACTGGGCTTCCTGTGGGAACTGCTCGCCAGGACGTTCGCCACCACCGTGCTCGGCGGCCCCTGGCGGTGGTTCGCGGGCCGCGACTGGGGTGTGGCCTCGCCGCCCGCGCCGCTGGTGGCCGCCTCCCTCGTGGTGCTCGCGATCCTGATCGTGCTCACCAGCCGGTACCGCAGGCGGGCCGTGCTCGTCTGGGCGACGCTGCTCGGCTACGTCCTCGTCGCGGACGCGCTGCCGGTGTTGTGGGGCCGGGTCTACCTGCTCGGCTCGTTCGCCGGCACCGACACCCGGTACGTCGCGGACGCCGTCCCGCTGCTCGCGCTGGTCGCCGGGCTCGTGCTGCTGCCGCTGCGCGGCGAGGAGGAGCCGTACCGGAGGGCGCTGCCGCCGAGGGAGCGGCTGACGGGGGCGGGCGGCGCGCTGTTCGGGCTGTTCACGGGCGCATCGCTGGTCACGACGTCGTTGTTCGCCGGGTATCTGGGCGCGGAGCGGCGGCAGGGCTACATCGAGACGGCCCGCGCCGAGCTGGCCAAGGCGGCGCCCGACGCCGTGATCTACGACCGGCTGGTGCCGTCGGAGGTGCTGCCGAGCTCGTACAGGACCTACAGCCTGACCTCCCGCGTGCTCGGCGCGATGGCTCCGCCCGCGCTCAGGGCGAGGATGCAGGCGCCGCCCGCCGCGCTCGACGGGCTCGTCTTCGACGACCAGGGCCGGCTGCGGCCGGTGGACGTGCAGGGCGTGCCGCTCGTCCCCGCGACGAAGGACCGGTGCTGGCCCGCCACCGGGGGCACCGTGCAGGTGCCGCTGGACAACCGGGCCACCCGCCTGGAGGGCACCCTGGTCAGGCTGGGGTACGCCGCCCGCACGGCCACCCCGGTCACCCTGTGGATGGGCGACCGGGCCGTCGACCTGACGCTGCGCGAGGGCTTCGGCAAGATCTTCATGCTCGCCGTGCCCGGCGCCGACCGGATCGTCGTGCACGACCTGCCGCCCGGCCTGTGCCTCGGCGACGTCACACCGGGACAGGCGGTGCCGTCGCCGTGAACCGGGTGAGCCGTACGACCCTCGCGCTGCTGCTGGCCGGCGTGGGCGCCTTCCTGCTCACCCTCATCCCCCTGACCCGCCTGTACGTCTACGGCCAGGTACTCAAGGCCCCGCTCGACCAGCAGACCATGACCAGGGCGACCGCCGAGAACGCCACGTACGTCGACCCGGCCACCATGAGCCCCGTCACGGGCGACCTGGTCCAGACCCGGTGGCTGATCGGCGACGCGCGGGCCGGCGACGACGCCCGCGCGGTGTGGGCCGAGTCGGTCTCCCTGGAGACCCGCGACGGGCAACGCCTGGACTACCACGAACGCCGCCTGGCCTTCGACCGGCGTACCGGCGCGATCGTGAACTGCTGCGGCGAATACCTCGACGAGGACGTCTCGATCAGGCAGTCGGGGCAGGCCTTCCGCTGGCCCTTCAACGCCGAGCGCCGCGACTATCCCCTGTTCGACCTGCGGTTGCGTCGCCCGGTCACGGCCGTCTTCGACGGGGTCGAGCAGGTGCGCGGGGTCGAGACGTACCGGTACGTCCAGCGCACGCCGCGCCTGCTCGTGCCCGGAGAGACGCCCCCGATGCCGCGCCGCCTGCTCGGCCTGACCGGCGACGGCGACGCCGGCGTGGGCCGCTACGCCGAGATCCGGCGCACCTTCTGGGTCGAGCCGGTCAGCGGCCTGCCCGTCAGGACCCTGGACGAGGTGACCGAGACGCTGGTCACCGCCGACGGCCGCGGCCGCCTGACCGCGCTGAACGCGGCCTTCCGCACCTCGCAGTCGGACGTCGCCGCGGCGCTGGACACGGCGGACGCCTACCGCCGCTGGATCCTGCTGCTCGGCACGGTCGCGCCGGTGGGCGGCGGCCTGCTCGGCGCGGCCTGCGTGGTGGCCGCGCTGTGGCTGACGCGGCGGCGCTCACCTGCGCCGCAGGACGAGGAGCAGGTTCCAGGTGACCAGCTCGCGGATGCCAGGTAGGTGGACGACGTGCCTGGCCCAGCGGGGATGGTAACGCGGGACCGCGTCCAGGATCTCGACGTCGTGCCGCCGGCGGGCCCAGGCCAGCGGCTTGGCCACGCCGATGGCGTACATGCTCTCGCCGTAGACGTTCTTGGGCGGTCTGCCGTGGGTGCGGGCGTAGCGGCGGGCGGCGTAGCGGCCGCCGAGGTAGTGCCAGGGGGAGGTCTCGTGGCCGCCCCAGGGCGAGAGCCAGATCGTGTACGACAGGTAGACCACGCCGCCCGGGCGGGTCACCCTGACCATCTCGCCCGCCATCCGCAACGGGTCGGGGACGTGCTCCAGCACGTTGGAGGAGAAGCACACGTCGACCGACCCGGTGGCGAGCGGCAGGTCGAGGGCGCTGCCGAGCACGGCGTCGCGGGGCGGCACGCCGTCGCGCAGGCGCATCTCGCCGGCGTCGCAGTCGACGCACAGGGGACGCGCGCCGACCGCGCGCAGGGCGTCGGCGAAGTACCCGGGCCCGCCTCCGACGTCGGCCACGGTGGCGCCGTCGAGGTCGGTGTACGTCGCGAGCTGGGCGACCGTGTCCCTGGCCAGAGTGCCGTAGAAGAAGTCGGGATCGGTCTGCTCAAGGCGGAAGGCGCGCAACAACCGGACGGATCTGCCGAGATCCGCTCGGAACGGTTCGGGGGTGTCCACGGCGCGGAGCTTACTGCAGCGGAGGGATACGTCCATGGTTGAAGACGTCAAGCGAGCGGAACCCTTCCAGATCACCATCCCGGCCCTGCGCACCGGGCCGATCATCGGCGTCGGACTGCTGCTCATCGTGGTCTCGCTGGTGTTCAGGGCGAGCATGCTGAGCAGGGCGTACTTCGTCGAGGACGACTTCCTCTTCGTGGCGGGCGCCGGCGACAGCGGGTTCACCTGGGACTACCTCATGCGGGTGCACAAGGGGCATCTCATGCCGGGCGCGCTCGGCCTGGTGTGGCTGCTCACGTCGGTGGCCCCCTACAACTGGGCGCTGGTGTCGTTCGTGACGATCGCCGTGCAGGCGGCGGCCTCGGTCATGTTCCTGGTGCTGCTGCGGCGGCTGTTCGGCGACCGGGCGGGGGTGCTCGCGGCGCTGACCGTCTTCGTGTTCGCGCCGCTCACCGTGCCCGCCATGAGCTGGTGGGCGGCCGCGCTGAACGCGGTGCCGCTGCAGCTCGCGCTGGTCGCGGCGCTGGCCGCGCACGTCAGGTACGTCCAGGAGGGCAAGGGCCGCTGGCGGGCGCTGATCTGGACGGCCGTCGGCATGGCCTTCTCCACCAAGGGGGTGTTCATCCCCTTCGTGGTGCTCGGCGTCTCCAGCGCCTACCTCGGCAGGGGCTCGTGGGCCCGCGCCCTGCTCGCCGAGCTGCGCAGGCCCGTCTGGTGGGCGCACGGCCTGCTGCTGGCCGGGTACGCCGTCCTCTACCTGCTGCGCCGCGACACCGCCGGCTCCGACGCGCTGACCGGCCCCAAGGCCGACGTGGTCCCCGGGCTGCTGCGCAGGCTGCTGGGCGAGACGTTCCCCACCGGAGCCGTCGGCGGCCCGCTGCGCTGGGGCGGGGTCACCTCGACCGGCGGCCTCGCCGACCCGGCCCCGGTCACCGTGGCCCTGGCGTGGGCGGTGATCGCCGCGCTGGTCGTGGTCACGTGCGTGTACCGCAGGCGCGCCTGGCGGGCGTGGGCGATCCTCGCCGCCTACGTCGTGGTCGCCGACGCGGTGCCCACCGTGATCGCGCGGGCCACCGTCTGGGACCTGGTCGGCGCCGAGACCAGATACGTCTCCGACGCCGCCGTGCTCTTCGCGCTCTGCCTGGCGCTGGCCGTGCTGCCCGTACGGGACGAGCCCGACGCCGTACGACGGGCGGCCCCCGCGTTCATGGCGCCGGTGTGGGCCGGGCTGACCGTCGTCTTCCTGGTCGTGTCGCTGATCTCGATCGACTCCTTCGGCGACACGCTCACCGGCGACCGGGTCAGGACGTACCTGGAGAACGCCAAGACCTCGCTGGCCACCGTCTCGGGCGACGCGCAGATCTACTCGCGCCCGGTGCCGCCGGGGGTCGTCCTGCCGTGGAACGGCGAGCGCCGGATGACCTCGTACGTGCTCGCGCCCCTGGCCGACCCCGAGACCAGGGAGCGCATGCGCGACCCCCGGCCGTCCTCCGACCCGTACGTGCTGGACGACACGGGCAAGCTCGTCCTGGTGGGGCGGGTGGTGCCGTTCTTCGACGCGGTCAAGGGACGCAAGTGCTACGCGGCCGGCAAGGTGTTCCCCGTCGAGTCGTACGGCGGGACCGGCGTGGTGGTGGCCATGTCGTACGTCAGCCCGCGCCCGGTGCAGGTCGTCGTGGAGGTCGGCGAGGCCCAGCGGTCGGCCACGCTGCCCGCGACCGGTGCGATGGGCGCGCTCTACTACGTCCCGCACGACGGCGCGGGCAAGGGGATGCGGATCAGCGCGGCCGGGGCCCAGGGTCAGGCGTTCTGCCTGAGGGCGGTGGCCTTCGGCGAGCCGGAGCCGGCCGCGCCCTGAGGCACCAGCCGGATCAGCCGCCTGGCGGGCTCCTCCACGTAGCGGTGGGTGAGCCCGGCCAGCGCCACGGTGAGCGCGGTGATCGCGACCAGGTTGAGCGGCAGGTTGCCGGTCCAGGGCCGCTGCCCGGTGAAGTCGTACCAGAGGTAGATGACCACGAACTGCCAGAGGAAGACGCCGTAGGAGATCTGGCCCAGGTAGCTCATGAGCCGGCCGCCGAGCAGCGCGCGCACCCGCGTGGGCCGCTCGGGCTCCAGCGCGGCCGGGGCGACCTGGCAGAACGCGACGACTGTGTAGAGGCCCTGCTCGTAGAACGCGGTCCAGATGCCGCCGAGGCCGACCGCGCGCGGCCCGGTGACCGGCGTGGCCGCGATCAGGTACGCCAGCCCCGCGATGACCCACAGCGTGCCCCACGAGGAGGCGAGGGCCGCGCTCAGGCGGCGTACCGGGCCGTCCTCGGCCCGCGCCCACACGGTCAGCACGGCCAGCGCCATGCCGGGCACGAAGAACGTCCAGGAGCGCGGCAGCCACACGTTCATCCACGGCCGGTAGTCGGGGAAGAACTCGAAGATCGTGTACACGTAGGACAGCGCGGCGAAGGCGGCGAGGCCGACGATCAGCCGCCTGCCCCTGGTCCGCAGGTCGGGCGAGCCGCGCAGGGCGAACCGGCGCAGGACCGCCGCCATCAGCGGGAGCGTGAGGTAGAACGTGAGCTCGACCGCGAGGCTCCACATCTGGCCGAGCCCCTTGGGGCCGAGGCCGTACCACCAGGGGGCGAGGTCGTAGATGTGCGTGAGCGACACCATCTGCGCCCACGTCCACACGTCGTCCCGGTGCGCGCCGCCCCACAGCAGCAGCGCCACGGCCACCACCAGCCAGTACGCCGGCATGATCCGGAAGAAGCGCTTCCACAGGTACCGCCGCGTGTCCGGGGCCCGGTCGCCGAGCAGGACCTGAGCCGCCCACGGCCGGTACAGCAGCAGGCCGGAGAGCGTGAAGAAGATCGGCACGCCGATCTCGCCCCGGGACAGGACACCGCCCACGAACCCGGGTTCGAGCGCCGTCCCCGCCTCCATGGACACGTGGAAGAGCAGGACGGCGAAGGCGGCCACGGCGCGTACGCCGTCGAGGGAGTTCTGGTGTCCCGAGACCACCGGAACCCCGCTCGAAGTAGAACCTGTTTCGGTCACGTTTCCGCATCCCTGGTGACGTCGGTCACTCGTCGCAATAACATACCGGCGAGTAGGTAGTTCGTTTCAGTTACTTAACCACCCAAACAGGCGTCCGTGCACCTGCACACATGGAGGGTCCATGAACCGGGTCGTCGTTGGCAGCGTTCTCATCGCCGTCGGGGCATTCCTCGTCGTTCTGGCTCCCCTGGTGCGCTTCCAGGTCGCACCCGCGTTCATGGCCGCGAAGGGCGACCAGTACAGCATCAGCAAGCTCCACGCGGCCGAGGCCCAATACTTCAGCGTGCCCGACGGCCGGGTGCTCACCGCCGACCTCGACATCATCGTGACCACCCGGGGCGACGTGAAGGAGGCCACCGACGACCGCGTCGTGTGGGACGAGTTCACCGCCGTCAACGACGTCACCAACAACAAGCCGGGCATCGACTACAGCGAGCGGCGCAGCGCCTTCGACAAGCGCTCCGGGGTCGGGCTCAACTGCTGCGGGGTCAGCATCGACAAGGCTCCGGTGCAGCTCCAGGGCCAGATCTACAAGTTCCCGTTCGACACGGAGAAGAAGACCTACCAGGTGTTCAACTCCAGCGCGGGCAAGGCGTTCGACGCCAGGTTCGTCGGCGAGGAGCAGGTCAACGGGCTCAGCACGTACAAGTTCGAGCAGACCGTCCCCGAGACCAAGACGCAGACGCTGAACGCGCCCGCCGCCTGGTTCGGCATGGGCACCTCCGGCGACGTGCAGCTGAACAGGTTCTACTCCGGCACCGTCACCTACTGGATCGAGCCCACCACCGGCGCGCCCGTCCGCCAGGAGCAGGTGCGCAACGAGGTGCTGAAGAGCCAGGACGGCATCGAGCGCTCGAAGGCGTTCGTGGCCACGGCCAAGATGACCGACGACACGGTCAAGGGGCTGGTGGACAGCGCCTCCGAAGGCAAGAGCCAGATCACGCTGATCAGGACCACGCTGCCGATCGTCCTCGGCGTGCTGGGTGTCGTACTGCTCGTCGGCGGCCTGCTTCTCGCCCTTCGCGGCCGTCGCAGCGCATGAGTCTCGGCGCGGTGACCCGGCCGTGGTCGGCCGTGCCCGCGCTGGCGCTGGTCAGGGCCGCCAGACCGCGCCAGTGGCTGAAGAACCTGCTCGTGCTCGCCGCGCCCATGGCGGCCGGGGTGCTCGGGAACGCGCGCGACCTGCTCCACGCCCTCCTCGTCCTCGCCGCGTTCTGCCTGGCCGCGAGCGGTTCGTACCTGCTGAACGACGCCTCGGACGTGGCGGCCGACCGGCTGCACCCGCGCAAGCGCCACCGGGCCGTCGCCTCGGGCGCGGTGTCGGTCGGGGCGGCCCGGGTGACGGGCGTCGTCCTGCTGGTCCTCGCGCCCCCGCTCGCCGCGCTCACCGGGAGCTGGCAGCCGCCCGCGGTGGTCGCCGGGTACCTGGCCCTGACGTTGTCGTACACGGTGTGGCTCAAGCATCAGGAGGTCGTGGACCTCATCGCGGTCGCCGGGTGCCACGTGCTCAGGGCCTTCGCCGGGGCCGTGGCGGTGGGCGTGCCGGTGACCGGGTGGTTCCTCGTGGTCGTCTCGCTGGCCGCGCTGCAGCTCGTCGCCGGCAAGCGCGAGGCGGAGCTGCGGGCGCGCGGCGTGTCGGGGACGCGGTCCACGCTGGCCGCCTACCCGCCCGGGTACCTGACCCAGGTGCGGATCATGGCGTCCGGCGCGATGATCGTCACGTACTGCCTGTGGGCGCTGAACGCGCACGATAACGTGTTCTACGGGCTGAGCATCGTCCCGTTCCTCCTCCTCGTGCTCCGCCACAACCTGCTCGTGGAGCGGGGGAGCGGTGAGGAGCCCGAGGAGCTCGTGCTCCGCGACCGGCCGACCCTCGTCTTCTCCGCCGCCCTGGTCGCCCTGGTCGCACTCGGGATCTACACATGACCGCCTTCCTCACCGGCTGGGGACGCACCGCGCCCACCCCGGCCGTACTCGAACGTCCCCGTTCCCTCGGCGAACTGCGCGACCTGGTACGCGCCGCGCCGGGCCGCGGCCTGGTCGCGCGGGGCCTCGGCCGCTCGTACGGCGACGCCGCCCAGAACGCCGGCGGCCTCGTCCTCGACTGCACCGGCCTGGACGGGTGGACCTTCGACGAGTCCGCCGGCCTCGTGACCGCCGCCGGCGGGGTGAGCCTGCACGAGCTGATGACCGCCCTCGTGCCGCGCGGCT
>JABFVJ010000277.1 GCA_013362835.1 Nonomuraea sp.
GCAGGGCTGGACCGTACGCATCCTGGTGCTGGTGGTGACCGTGGCCGCCGCCGCGGTGATCGTCTACTTCGGCCTGCTGACGCTCGGGATCGACCTGCTGGAGATCGCCCAGCGGTTCGTCTAGCCCCCGGCGGCATTCAGACCGGGTCGTTATCGGTCCCGGAATCCCGGGATTCCGGCGCCTATTCTGCGGGCGTGATCGCTGAAATCGCCGTCGCGTTGTCGTTGACGTTTCTCGCCCCGGCCGCCACGCAGGCGGACCTGGCGCTGCCGGGAACCGGTGGCATGAAATATCACGAAAAATCGGGCGATCCCGTACGGCTCGGCGCCTACGGTCTCGGCACCAAGCACACCTATCTCCGCTCCGCCACCGGCGACGCCTTCACCTGGGAGAAGAGCCTGGCCGAGGTGTCCGTCTCGCCCGACGGCCGCCTGACCGCCGGGGTGCCGGCCGCGTACCGGGCGGGCCACGACTCGCTCGTCGTCACCGACCGGACCACCGGCAAGACCGCCACGATCCGCACCGTGAAGAAGCCGATGACCGCCTCGTACGCGTCCTGGTCCAGGGACGGCAGGAAGGTCGCGCTCACCGTCGAGCAGAAGGTGAGCGGCACGTGGCGGGTGCTCGGCTTCACCGTCGTGGACGTCAGGGCGGGCACCGCCGCCACGGTCCGGGTCACCGGCCTCGGCAGGCGGGCCGGCTTCTGGTGGAGCCCCGACGGCAACCTCGTCACCATGTACGGCACCGGCCTGCGCGTCTACCGCCCGTCCGACGGGGCGGTGCTGCGCACGTACGCGGACGTGGGCCTGCCGACCGGCCCCGAGGACTCGTACGCGCCTTCGGGCAGGAGGCTGACCACGTGGTGCCCCTCGCGCTTCAAGGAGCAGGTCTGCCTGGTGGACCTGGCCACCGGCACGATCGCCCAGCGCGTGGCCGTCAAGCCGGAGGCCCTGTTCGGCTGGTGGGACGACAGCCATCTGATCGCCGTCATGGCCGCCGGGACCGGCTACCGCCTGTCGGTGCTGGACCTGACGGGGAAGACCACGCGCGTGCTGGCCGGCGTGCCCGCGCGGACGTGGGCCGCCGACCTGTGGGTCACCTTCTCCAGGAACCGCGTCTCATAGACGTCTCACAGGTAGAGGCCGGTGCCGTGGTCGGTCTCCTGGGTGGCGACGGCGTGGAGGTCGCGCTCCCGCATCACGAGGTAGACGCGCGCGTGCACCTCCACCTCGAACTGGTCATCAGGGTTGAACAGCACCTTGTCGCCGACCTTGACCGAGCGCACGTTCGTGCCGACGCCGCAGACCTCGCCCCAGGACAGCCGGTTGGCCATCTTGACCGTGGCCGGGATGACGATGCCGGAGCCGCTGCGCCGCTCCTCGGCCTCCTGCTCCAGCCGGATCATCACGCGGTCGTGCAGCATCTGTATCTCGAACTTCGGCGCTTCCACGCGACAAGTCTACGAGTCACCGCGCCCCCGAAATCCCGCGAAGGAGGCGGGTCACGGCAGGCGGAGCTCGGCGAACACGGGCCGGTGGTCGCTGCCGGCCAGCGGGAACACCCCGAAGTCCCGCACCGCCATGCGCGCGTCCGCCAGCACGTGGTCGATGGTCACGCCGGGCAGCGGCCCCCACCCGCCCTGCGGCCAGGTCGGCGAGAGCCCCCGCCCCATGGCGTCGGCCGCGTCGCGGTAGCCGGCCGCCAGCAGGTCGCGGACCGGCAGGTGGTCGAGGGTGGCGTTGAAGTCGCCCGCCAGCACGCGCAGCCGGCCGTCGCCGCGCGGCAGCCGTTCCAGCCCGGCCAGCCAGCACGGTTGCCTGCCGATCCGCTTCGGCGCGCACGGATGCACGGACACGATCTCCACCCTGGCCCCGCCGGGATGCGCCAGCACGGCCGTGGCCTGCCCGAACCCGCCGAGCTTGATCAGCTCTCCGGCCGTCAGCGGGTACCGGGCGTAGACCGCCGACCCGCCGACGCCCACTGCGGGCCGCGTCACCGCGTACGGCAGCGCCTCGCCCCCCCCCGCCGCCTCCAGCCGCTGCTTCGCGGCGGGCGTGAACTCC
>JABFVJ010000195.1 GCA_013362835.1 Nonomuraea sp.
CTCATGAACCGTAATATGTCACATACCGATCGAGGTGAGAAGCCCCTGACGGGACCGGCCCACCTGGCCCGTACCATCGTTGACGTGAAGCAATCCACGGACCGCTCCAACGTCCTCGCCCGCGCGCTGCTCTCCTTCTGGGCGCCGACCACGCGCTCGATGCGCGGCTGGGCGCTGGCCTCCGTGGTCGCCAACGCGGGCATCGCGGTGACCGGGGCGGGCGTGCGGGTGACCGGCTCGGGGCTCGGCTGCCCGACCTGGCCCCGGTGCACCCCCGACAGCTTCGTGCCGATCGCCCACCCCGAGCTGTCGATGTTCACCATGCTCGTCGAGTTCGGCAACCGGCTGGTCACGTTCCTGGTGCTCGCGGTGGGCGCGGCCTGCGTGCTCGCGGCGCTGCGCCTGGCCCCGCGCAGGGGCGTCCTGGTGAAGCTCGCGCTGCTGCAGCCGCTCGGCGTGCTGGCCCAGGCGCTGTGGGGCGGGCTCGTGGTCAGGAGCGCGCTCAACCCGTTCACGGTCGGCATGCACTTCCTGATCTCCATCGCCCTGATCGCCGCCTGCTGGATGCTCTACGCCCGCGCGGGCGAGGGCGACGGCCCCGCGCGGCGGGTGGCCCACCGCGACGTCCGGCGGCTCGGCTACGTGCTGCTCGCGGCCACGGCCGTGCTGCTGGTGGCCGGGGTCGTGGTCAGCGGCACCGGGCCGCACTCGGGCGACGTGATCGCCTCCCGCTTCGCCTTCGACATCGAGGACGTCGCCAGGCTGCACGCCGACATCGTCTACGTCGTGGTCGGGCTGACGTTCGCGCTGCTGTTCGCGCTGCACGTGACCGACTCGCCGCGCGTGGCCAGGCGGGCCGTGCTGGGGCTGTTCGCGGTGGAGCTGGGCCAGGGCGTGATCGGCTACACCCAATACTTCCTGGCCGTGCCCGCCGCGCTGGTGCTGCTGCACGTGTTCGGCGCGACGCTGGTGTGGGTCGCCGCCCTGCGGGTGGTCACCTCGCTGCGTACGCGGGGGCCGCTGGAGGCTCAGGCCGCCGCCTCTCCCGTGGAAGCGGCTGCCGCCGTCTGATCCCCTGTGTCAGGGTATGGGGTGTGCTGAAGCTCTCGCGGACGGCGCTGCGCCGGGCATACCAGGGGTCGGTGCTGGTGAGCGTGCTCGCCCTCGCGCCCATGACGTGGGCCTGGCTCGACAGCTCGCCGCACCGGGAGGTGGCCGGCACCGGCGGCTGGCTGGGCCGCGTGCCGCCGGCGCAGGCCGCGCTGGTGCTCGGCGCGGGCCTGTGGGGTACGCAGCCGACGCCCATGCTGGCCCGCAGGCTCGACATCGCCGCCGAGCTCTACCACGCGGGCAGGGTACGCGCCCTGCTGCTGTCGGGCGACAACAGCCGCAAGGACTACGACGAGCCCACGGCCATGCGTGACTACCTGCTGCGCAAGGGCGTGCCCGCCACGGTGATGGTGCTGGACTACGCCGGGTTCGACACCTGGGACTCGTGCGTACGGGCGCGCGAGGTCTTCGGGGCCGAGAAGGTCACGGTCGTCACGCAGGTCTTCCACCTGCCGAGGGCGGTGACCCTGTGCAGGACGGCCGGGCTGGAGACGTACGGCGTGGGCGACGACTCGACCAGGCAGTGGGCGTCCACCACCTACGTCTACGCCACCAGGGAGCTGCTGGCCATGGCCAAGGCCGCCGCCGACGCGCTGGTGCTGCACTCCGACCCGGTCTACCCGGGGCCGCGCGAGGTCTCCCTGACGACGATCCTGGCTCAGCCGGGGGCGCCGGGCGCGTAGCCGGGCGGCGGCGCGCCCCTGGCCACCGAGCGGGCGTGCACCGGCGGCACCGGGAAGTCGGCGCGGGCCGTGCTCATGCACTCCAGCAGGGCCCGCTGCTCCTCGTGGAAGATCTGCTCGTCGATCATGTGGCGGGCCGCCCGCTCGTGCAGCAGGCCCAGCTCGGTGGCGGCGAGCTGGTAGTCGCGCATCGCGCGCAGCCCGCGCTTGCCGCCGTAGGCCCTGGCCCACTGCCTGGCCTGGCGGCGCCTGGCGAACGTGGACAACATGTAGACGTCGGCGGCCCCGACCAGCTTGGTCGGCTCGTACGGCGGCAGGTAGGTCTGGATGAGCGCGACGATGCGCCGCCGGTCCCTGAACACCACGCCGATCAGCACGACGAGCACCACCAGCAGCGCCAGGTAGGCCACCACGAGCCCGGGGAAGCCGCCGTAGGAGGCCAGGCCGTTCCACAGGCCGTGGAGGATCATCGCGCCGGTCCAGCCGGCCAGCACGAAGAACACCCGCTCGGGCCCGTCACGCTGGGCCGCGTAGGCGACCGCGACCCCGATCATGGAGCTGAACAGCGGATGGGCGAACGGCGACAGGATGCCGCGCAGCACCACGGTGACCGCGAGGCTGCTGACGCCGTTGCCGTTGAGCGCCGACAGGTAGTAGCTGACGTTCTCGCTCATGGCGAAGCCGAGGCCGACCATGCTGGCGTAGATGATGCCGTCGGTGGGCCCGTCGAGCTCGGCCCTGCGGAACCTGAGCAGCCCGAGCAGCACCAGGCCCTTCATCGTCTCCTCGACCACGGGCGCGCCGAAGGTGGCCGCGAGGTTGCGGGCGCTGGTCGGCGAGAGCTTGGCGGTGTCGATGAAGTAGTGCAGGTTGAGCGAGTTGATCGCGCCGGCGACCAGCACCGCGATGCCCGCGCCCCAGGCGAAGGCGAAGATCAGGTTGCTGCGCGGCTCGGGCTCCATCCGGTCGAGCGCGAGCACGGCCGCCAGCAGCAGCGGCACCGGCGCCAGGGCGAGCACGAGCGCGATGAAGAACTGCACGGGCTCGCCGTTGATCACGTCGAAGGAGAACGAGACCATGGCGCAGATGCCGGTGAGGACCAGCCCGATGATCAACGTGAACGACGGGCGGTCCTTCAACACCCAGCGTGGATCACGGCTCGCCATACCGTGACTTTAACGGATCAGAGTGCCGGGGTCCGTGCGGGTCCTCGCAGTGCCGGTCGAGGTCCGGGCGGCCATGGTCGACCTGGAGGGTCGTGTGGCCGATCTCGAAGCGCTCGTGCAGCAGGTCGGACAGCCGGGTGCGCACCTTGTGGCAGTCGGCGCCCTCGGCCACGATCACGTGGGCCGACAGGGTGGGGTAGCCACTCGTCACCGTCCAGACATGCAGGTCGTGCACCTCGACCACGTCCTCGTCGCCGGCCAGCACGCCGCCGATCTCGTCGGGGTCGAGGTCCGCGGGCGCGGCCTGGAGCAGGACGCGGGCCGAGTCGCGCAGCAGGCCCCAGCCGGCCTTGAGCATGAGCGCGGCCACGACCAGGGCGGCGATCGTGTCGGCCTGGCGGAAGCCGGTCAGCCAGACGACGACGCCGGAGACCGCCGTGGCGATGAAGGCGTACAGGTCGTTGAGCACGTGCTGGAAGGCGCCCTCGACGTTGAGGCTGCGGCGGTCGGCCCGCGACAGCAGCCAGGCGGCCAGCGCGTTGACCGCGATGCCGGCCACCGCCGTGACGACCACGATCGGGCCCGACACCTCCGGCGGCTCCAGCAGCCTGCGTACGCTCTCGTAGACGAAGTAGGCCACGAGCAGCAGCAGGGTCACGCCGTTGATCTGCGCGGACAGGATCTCGGCGCGCTTCCAGCCGAACGTGTACGCGCCACGCGCCGGACGGGCGGCGATGCGCATGGCGACCAGGGCCAGGGCGATGGCGGTGGCGTCGGTGAGCATGTGGGCGGCGTCCGACAGCAGCGCGATCGAGCCCGAGACCAGGCCCGCGACGACCTCGGCCGCCATGTAGACCAGGATGAGCGCGAGGGCGCCGACCAGGTAGCGCTTGTCGGCGTTCGCGTTCAGCGCATGACCGTGCCCATGACCGTGCCCCTGGCTCATCCGGTCTCCTTCAGGTGCTCCCGGCTCAGGTCGAGCAGCATGCGGACGTGGGCGTCGGCCAGCCGGTAGTAGATCATCCGGCCGGCCCGGCGGCTGGCGACGATGCCGGCCGTACGGAGCAGGCGCAGCGCGTGGGAGACGGCCGTGTCGGTCACCTCGACCGCGTCGGCCAGGTCGCACACGCACAGCTCCCCCGCCTCCAGCAGGGCATACAGCAACCGCGCCCGGGTAGGGTCCCCCAGCAGGCGGAACAGCTCGGCCAGCCGCGTGGCCTCCTGCGGCGTCACCAGACGGTCGCGGGTGGCGGCGACCCTGGCCGCGTCGGGCTCCTGGACCACACAGCCGTCGAGCCCGGCCACAACACCTGAAGAGCTATTCATATGTTCACTATAGAGACGGGAAAGAACCCGCCGCAAGCGGCCCCCTCACGGAGGTCAGGCGAGCAGCGGGTCGATCGCGACGGCGAGGAACAGCAGCGCGAGATAGGCGTTGGACCAGTGGAAGAACCGCATCGGGCGCAGGTCGACGCCGCTCTTGCCGGAGTTGAGCCGGGCGAGCAGGCGGTGGACCTCCCACAGGCACACGACGCCGAGCACGCCGGCGACCACCGGGTAGAACAGCGTGGTGTGGGCCACCGGCCACAGCGCCAGCGAGCACAGCACGGTCGCCCAGGTGTAGGCCACCGACTCCAGGATGACCCGCCGCTCGGTGGCCACCACCGGCAGCATCGGCACCTTGGCCGCCGCGTAGTCCTCCTTGTAGCGCATGGCGAGGGTCCAGGTGTGGGGCGGTGTCCAGAAGAACACCACGCCGAACAGCACCAGGGGCGCCCAGTCGAGCCGCTCGGTGATGCCCGCCCAGCCGATCATGACCGGCATGCAGCCCGCGATGCCGCCCCACACGATGTTCTGGGCGGTGCGCCGCTTCAGGATCATCGAGTAGACCAGCACGTAGAACAGGATCGCCGAGGTGGACAGCACCGCGGCCAGCCAGTTGGTGGTGATCCACAGGCCGAGCAGGGACAGGACCCCGAGGACGATCCCGAAGATCAGCGCGCCGCGCGGCGACACCTGGTGCCTGGCCAGCGGCCTGCGGCGGGTGCGCCGCATCTTCTGGTCGATGTCGCGGTCGACGTAGCAGTTGAGCGCGTTGGCGCTGCCCGCCGACAGGGTGCCGAACACCATGACGGCGATCGACGTCCACAGCGGCGGCAGGCCGCCGGCCGCGAGGAACATCACCGGGAGGGTGGTGATCAGCAGGAGCTCGATGATCCGCGGCTTGGTGAGCGCGACGTAGGCCTTCACGACCATGCCGAACGTGCGCGGCGCCCCGGGGTCGGCCGAGGGGGCCGTGGCCTGCCTGTTGGTCAGCACCGTCAAGGCGCTTCCAGCCTGTGCGGAGTCAACGCGTAACCTCTGATGAGAGCGGATCGATGAGTGGCGCCGTGACGCCTCTGCGAACAAACAAACTGTAGTCGCAGGGTCGGACGGTCCGGCCAATGGGGGGCTTGAGCCATTCATGGACACGCGAGGGTGGGATTGGAATCGATCGCCAGCTCCACTCGGTTAGGGTCCCGTGTGGGCGGGATAGCCAACAGGTACTGCCAAATGACAACTAGATTCCGGAGATCGAGCACTTGAGCACCGAACTCGTGCCAGCCCTTGAATGGACCGACCTCGACAAGCAGGCGGTCGACGTCGTCCGGGCACTGGCGATGGACGCAGTGGAGAAGGCGGGCTCGGGTCACCCCGGCACCGCCATGAGCCTGGCCCCCGCCGCATACCTGCTGTTCCAGCGTGTGATGCGTCACGACCCGACCGACCCGACGTGGCTCGGGCGCGACCGGTTCGTGCTGTCGTGCGGCCACAGCAGCCTGACCCTCTACATCCAGCTCTACCTGTCCGGCTACGGCCTGACGCTGGACGACCTGAGGCGGCTGCGCCAGTGGGACAGCCTCACCCCGGGCCACCCGGAGCACGGCCACACGGCCGGCGTTGAGACCACCACCGGCCCGCTCGGCCAGGGCCTCGGCAACGCGGTCGGCATGGCGATGGCGGCCCGCCGCGAGCGCGGTCTGTTCGACCCCGACGCCGAGCAGGGCGCCTCGCCGTTCGACCACTTCATCTGGTGCTTCGTCAGCGACGGCGACATCGAGGAGGGCATCAGCCACGAGGCCAGCGCCCTGGCCGGCCACCAGAAGCTGGGCAACCTCGTGGTCGTCTACGACGACAACCACATCTCCATCGAGGACGACACGCTGATCGCCAAGTCCGAGGACGTGGTCGCGCGCTACGAGGCCTACGGCTGGCACACCGAGAGCGTCGACTGGACCGTCACCGGCGAGTACGTCGAGGACGTCCAGGCGCTCTACGACGCCCTTGAGGCGGCCAGGGCCGAGACCGACAGGCCGTCGTTCATCCGCCTGCGCACGATCATCGGCTGGCCGGCCCCCAACAAGCAGAACACCGGCAAGATCCACGGCTCGGCCCTGGGCGAGGCCGAGGTCGCCGCCACCAAGGAAGTGCTGGGCATGGACCCGGCCAAGACCTTCGACGTGCCGGCCGACGTGCTCCACCACGCCCGCGAGGTGGTCCAGCGCGGCCGCGCCGAGCGCGCCGAGTGGGACAAGCGCTACGCCGAATGGCGCCTGGCCAACACCGAGCGCGCGGCCGAGCTCGACCGCATCTCCCACCACGAGCTGCCCGCGGGCTGGGCCGCGGCGCTGCCCGAGTTCGAGACCGGCTCCTCGATGGCCACCCGCAAGGCGAGCGGCGAGGTGCTGAGCGCGCTCGCGCCGGTGCTGCCCGAGCTGTGGGGCGGCTCGGCCGACCTCGCCGAGTCCAACAACACCACGATGAAGGGCGTGCCGTCCTTCATCCCCGAGGAGTACCAGACCAAGGACTTCCCCGGTAACCGCTACGGCCGCACGCTGCACTTCGGCATCCGCGAGCACGCCATGGGCGCCATTCTCAACGGCATCGCGCTGCACGGCGGCACCCGCCCCTACGGCGGCACGTTCCTGGTCTTCTCCGACTACATGCGCCCCGCGGTGCGCCTGGCCGCGCTGATGAAGCTGCCGGTCACGTACGTCTGGACCCACGACTCCATCGGCCTCGGCGAGGACGGCCCCACCCACCAGCCGATCGAGCACCTGTGGGCGCTGCGCGCGATCCCCGGCCTCGACGTGGTCCGCCCGGCCGACGCCAACGAGACCTCCCACGCCTGGAAGACGATCCTGGAGCACACCGACAGGCCCGCCGCCCTGGCCCTGACCAGGCAGAACCTGCCGGTGTTCGAGGGCACCAGCGCCGACGGCGTGGCCCGCGGCGGCTACGTCCTGCGCGACGCCTCCGACGGCCAGCCCCACGTGATCATCATCGCCACCGGCAGCGAGGTCGAGATCGCCGTTCACGGCAGGGAGCTGCTGGAGGAGCAGGGCATCCCGACACGGGTGGTGTCGATGCCGTGTGTCGAGTGGTTCAACGGGCAGGACTCCGCATACCGGCAGACGGTCCTGCCTTCCTCGATCCGGGCCCGGGTCGCGGTCGAGGCGGGAATCGCCCTCGGCTGGCACCAGTTCGTCGGTGAGTGCGGCGAAGTGGTCAGCCTGGAGCACTTCGGCGCCTCGGCGCCGTACAAGACGCTGTACGAGCAGTTCGGGCTCACGGCGGAGCGCGTGGCGGCGGCCGCCAAGGCGAGCCTCGCCAAGCTGGGTCAGGACAAGGGCGAGACGACGGGAAACTGAGAAGAAGATGAGCGACAACCTCAACAAGCTGTCCGGCCAGGGCGTGTCCATCTGGCTCGACGACATCAGCCGCGAACGGCTGCGCACGGGCAACCTGGAGCAGCTGATCCGCGAGAAGAACGTGGTCGGGGTCACCTCCAACCCGACGATCTTCGCCGGCGCGCTGAGCAAGGGCGACGCCTACAACGCCCAGCTCCACGACCTGGCCGTACGCGGCGTCACCGTCGAGGAGGCGGTACGCGCGATCACCACGTACGACATCCGCTGGGCCGCCGACGTGCTGCGCCCGGTCTACGACGCCACGAGCGGTGTCGACGGCCGCGTGTCGCTGGAGGTCGACCCGCGCCTCGCCCGCGAGAGCGAGAAGACCGTGGCCGAGGCCAGGGCGCTGTGGTGGATGGTCGACCGGCCCAACCTGTTCATCAAGATCCCGGCCACTCTCGAGGGCCTGCCCGCGATCACGCAGGCGCTGTCGGAGGGCATCAGCGTCAACGTCACGCTGATCTTCTCCCTGGAGCGCTACCGCGCGGTCATGGACGCCTGGCTCGCCGGCCTGGAGGCCGCGCAGGCCAAGGGCCTCGACCTGAGCACGATCGAGTCGGTGGCCTCGTTCTTCGTCAGCCGCGTCGACACCGAGATCGACAAGCGCCTCGACAAGCTCGGCAAGCCGGAGCTGAAGGGCAAGGCGGGCATCGCCAACGCGCGCCTGGCCTACGCCGCCTACGAGGAGGTCGTCAGCTCCGAGCGCTGGCAGCGCCTGCGCGCCGCGGGCGCCCGCCCGCAGCGCCCGCTGTGGGCCTCGACCGGCGTGAAGAACCCCGAGTACTCCCCCACCATGTACGTCGACCAGCTCGTCGCCCCCGGCACCGTCAACACGATGCCGGAGAAGACGCTCGACGCCACCGCCGACCACGCCGAGGTCACCGGCGACACCGTGCGCCCCTTCTACGAGCAGGCCTGGAACACCATGGCCGCGCTCAAGGACGCCGGCGTCGACTACGACGACGTGGTCAAGGTGCTGGAGGACGAGGGCGTGGACATGTTCGAGGCCTCCTGGAACGAGCTGCTCGAAAGCGTCACCAAGAACCTGGTGCCATGATCGAGGTGTCCTACCGCGAGGAGGGGGTGGCCGCGGCCGCCTCCTCCGTCGCGGGGCGCCTCGTCGCCGACGGCGTGCCCGCGCGGCTCGCCGCCGGCGACCCCACGTTGTGGGGTGAGGACGCCGAGGCGGAGGCGGCGGTCAGGCTCGGCTGGCTGACGCTGCCCCGCTCCTCC
>JABFVJ010000223.1 GCA_013362835.1 Nonomuraea sp.
GGGCCGGTACCCCCACAGGGAACCCGCGTGGCCGGCCAGGTCGGGGTTGTCGACGGCCGACGCCAGCAGGCAGACGCCTGAGCGCCGGAACGGCGCCGACCTGGCCAGGTCGGACCAGGCCCGCAGCGGGCGCGCGCCCCACGGGTCGTGCACGACGACACCGAGCATCACCTCCCGGTACGGCCCGGCGCTGGTGTCCTGGTGGGCGCCCACGTGCAGGACGGCCAGGGCGCGCCCGCCCAGACGCACGCTGCGGCCCAGGCCGTGCTCCTCCAGGAGCGCCGCGGCGGCCCGGGGGTCGGCGGCGAAGAAGACCGACACCGCGCGGCCCGTGCGGCACCTGATCGGCATCTCCAGGCCCTGTTCGCGGCGGGTCGGGACGCTCAGGAACGGATAGCCGTCGGGGCGGGGCGGCTCGTCGTAGAGCCGGTAGAGCTGGGTGCGCGTGACCTCGCCCCGGTAGGGCGACAGCCGCTCGTCGATGTGCTCACGGGCCTCGGGCAGGTCGCGCGTCAGGTTCGCGCAGTAGTGCTCGATCGAGTGGCAGGCGGGGAACAGGTGGGTGGGGTCGAAGTAGTCGACGACGTACCAGTCGGGGTGCAGGTCGAAGCAGGTGCCCGCCCCCTGGCCGTCGAGCGTCGGGATGATGTCGTGCTGGTTGGTGACGCTGGCGACCCAGGTCCGTGGGTCGGCCGGCCGCTTGAAGTCGACGGGCGAGCCGACCGCGACGGCGTGGGTGACGGTGTACCTGGCGCAGAACCCGGAGTCCTGGACCAGGTTCATGACGGCCGAGCCGCCCGCGCTGTGTCCCACGAGGGCGAGTTCGCCGCCGTGCGGGATGCCGAAGTCGTCGACCGCCTTGATCAGCGCCCTGCTGAACGGGCTGCTGGCGAGCACGGAACTGCTGAAGGCGCCGAGCAGGTCCTGGGGCGAGTCGGTGTCGGGCCTGCCCATGCGCATGCCGGGCGCCTGGACGACGTGGCGTTCGACGCCGTCGGGCCCGGTGATCGACTGGATCAGCACGCGGCCCGTGGGTCCGAGCGTGCCGATGTTGGCCAGGAAGTCGAGCAGTGAGCCCCGGGCGCGTAGCCTGGCGGCTTCGCCGGGGCCGGGCTCGATGCGCCGGGCGGCTCCCTGGCCGCGGTCGAGGGCGGCGACGAGGCCGTTGCTGATCCCGAGCACCGGGTCGGCGTCGGCGTAGCGTGTCCCCGTGGCGATCAGCCAGGCGGTGCGGTCGTTGAGCGGGTTCTCGTCCAGGAGCGCCTTGAGCGCGAGCACCTCGCCGAACACCGGCGCCAGGTCGCTCAGGGCGCGCACCGCGCCGCGGTCCTTCAGCAGGGTTCGCAGGGCGTGCAGCGCGGCGAGGTCGCGGTCGTCGGAGATCGCCGTGATCAGCCGGCGCAGGTGGGCGTCGGCGTGGAGCTCGGGGTGGTGCAGCGCGACGGCGGCGATGCGGAGGCGCAGCGACGTGGCCAGCAGCATGACGGCCAGGCTCTCCTGGCCGAGCAGGCCGCCGAGGCGGGCCGCGAGCCCGCCCAGGCGTCCGCCGGTCATGGCGTAGCCGAGGCCGCGCCCGTTGGTCAGGGCGCGCACCAGGGCTCTTTCGGCCTGGTACCAGGGCCGCGGTGCGCGGACGGAGGCGCACAGGGTCCGGCCGTCGGTGAGCGCGGCGGTGGCGTGCGCGGAGGCCTCCTGGACGGCCGTGGCGACCTCGACCAACACGCGTGCCGCCGCCCTGAGCGGCTCGGCGTCGGCCACCAGGTCCGGGTGGGCGTGGCCGTCTTTCACAGCCTGTCCTTGCGCGTCATGCTGACGAAGCGGGTGCCCTGCTCCTCCGGGATATTGCGGTTCAGGACGTCCGACAGCGTGTGTGTGGTCGCGATGATCTCCATGCCGAGCGGCGAGAAGGTCTGCGGGGTGAACACGCGGGGCGCGAGCAGGGGATTCGTCAGCGCCTGGGAGAAGGCGTCGATGGCGATGATCTTGGTGAGCAGCGGGGACAGGATGGCGTCGGGCGAGCCGGGCTCCTCGGCGAACAGGCCCACGTAGAGATCCACGTCGTCCACGCTCCGATACAGCTCGCCCAGCGCCTGCCGTACCCGCGGATCGCCGGAGATCTGCTCGAAGCGGCGCACGGGCGGGAAGCTGCAGTGTTTCCGGTAGCTGTTGTACGAGGCCAGGCCCAGCACGCGCGAGTCGGCGATGCTGGACAGGTCCACAGGGAGCAGGGCCGGGTCGGTGTTGAACAGGCCGATCCGGCCGGCCCGCTGCGAGGACGCCTCCTCGAAGGCCGCGCCGAGTCCGGCCTTCACCAGCAGCGGCCCGGCGAACAACGTCCCGGCCAGCGGCACGCCGGTGCCGCCGACCGTCAGCGTGGACGGGATGAGGCTGTGCCAGCGGTAGACCAGGTTGAACTCCACCGACGCCCAGTTCTCCCTCTGCCAGGGCACGCCGGCCAGCGCGGTGGTCAGGCCGGGGGTCAGGGAGAAGCGGAAGTGGTAGGGCGTGATGTGGTTGATGTACTCCTCGACGACCAGCTTGATGAGCAGGACGATGAGCACGTTGCGCGTCGTCTGGAACAGCCGCTCGTCGTCCCACCGGGGGTAGCGCTCCGCCATCAGGCGCGCGATCCTGTTGTGCTCGCGCAGGAACAGCACCGTGAGCATGGTGAAGCCGATCTGGCCGTTGCCGCGGTCGCTGCCGAGCGCGAAGAGCGTGGCCCGCTGCCCGGCCGTCAGCGCCTCGAACCTGATCACGGAGAGCGGGGAGAACTCCGGCCGGATCTCGCCGTCCTGGCACAGATACGGCGGGAACTCCGCGCCGTCGATCTGCTGGCTCTTGAGCAGGCCGCCCTCGAAGACCCGCAGCGCCGCCGTGGCCGCGCCGTCCAGGCCGTAGAGGTTGTTCAGGTCGATGTGGTGGTTGGAGGTGCTCCTGCGCGGGTCACGCGGGGTCGACGAGTCTCCCCGCAGGAAGCCGTCGGTGAACCACTGGGCGAAGTAGGCGAACAGCACGGTCGATCGGGGGCAGGGGATCATGCTCTCGCCGCGCGCGAACAGCGCCGCAGCGCGCTCCGGCGCGGGCAGGCCGGGCGAGGGGACGCTGGGCGGCAGGTGCCGTCCCGCGTAGGTCCTGTCGGTCAGGGAGTCCCAGGAGGTGTAGGGCGCCATGGTGCTCAGCGGTTCCGGGCGGGGCGGCATCTCGCGGATCGCCTTGTCGATGAGTGCCGCGTTGAGGCGCCGCCGTACCGGCTCCACGTGCTGGATGGCCTCCCACAGGGGCTTGCCGTGGGTCAGGGCCAGGAACCTGAGCCGGTTCGCGGCCCCGTCGGTGGCGATGGTCCGGGCCTTGCTCGTCATCGGGCCTCCGTCCGGAGAGCGAGCCGGTAGCTGTCGGGGAAGGTGTGCGCGAGCCGCACGGGATCGCCCTCCGGCGACGGCAGCGCCGCGACCCCTCGTCTCAGCAGCCGGCGCACGACCTCGCAGACGACGGCCGCCGCCGGGTCGGCGCCCAGGCACGCGTGGTGTCCCATCCCGAAGAACAGGCGCTCGTGGTGCGGTCGCGCGGTGCGGAACTCTTCCGGGCCGTCCACGGCGTCGGCGTCGAACATCGCCGAGCACGGCGCCGCCAGCACGAAGGTCCCGGCCGGGATGAGGGTCTGTCTCGGCGTGCCGGCGGCCAGGACGTGGTCCTGCTCGCACACGCGCGGGATCAGCTTGAAGAACGGGCTGAAGCGCAGGGCCTCCCAGACGTAGGGATCGAACCGGCCGGGGTCGGGCTCGTCGGCCGCCTCCACGGCCGCCGCCAGCACCTGCGGACGGAGCAGGAGTTGTTCCACCGCCTCGGCCATGGCGCCGGGGCCGCTTTCCACCCAGCCGAGCGGCAGCCCGGCCAGGTTGACGATCAGGCGTTCGTCGTCGACGCCGAGTTCGTCCGGCAGGCGGGTGCGGATCAGCCGGGCCACGATGTCCTGCGGCGGCGGGCCCGTGGCCGCAGCGACGGCAGCGCGGCGCTCCTTCAGCAGCACCCGCAGGTAGTCGAGCAGGTCGGCGCCCGCCTGTTCGCCCGCCGCCCGCAGGGCGGGGTCACCGAGGTAGTTGGCGAAGCCGTCCACGATGATCGCCCTGGTCCAGGCGCCCAGTTGCGCGGGGGTGGGGCCGGGGATGCCGAAGTAGTCGGCGCACACCCGCAGGGCCACGTGCCGGAAGAGCTCGTGCACCGCCTCGATCCGGCCGAGGGGCGCGGCCGCGTCCAGGGCCTCGTCGGCGGCCCGTCCGGCCAGCTCGCGCACCGTCCCGGCGTCCTCGGGCCTGATCATGGCCTGCATGAGGCCCTTTTCCCGCCAGTTCACGGGGGTCGCGTCCCTGCTCAACATGAAGGGCCCGCCCAGCGCCGCCTCCAGGCGGGGGCCGAACGCGCGGACGCTGAAGACCCGCTCCAGGGAGAGCACCTCTCGCACGTCGGCGAAGGTGGTGACCACCGTGAAGGCGGGGGTGACGAAGACGGGACGGTGTTCCCGCAGCTCGGCGAAGAAGGCCCGCCACTGCGTACGCATCCATCCGTGGGCCTGGAGGAGCGCGCCGGCCGGATTCTCGGCCAGCGCCGCCTCGTATTGCTGGAGGAAGCCACCCTGCACGACGCCCCCTGATCGATCCGGATCTGTACCTGACTCCTGGTAAGGATCTCCGGGAAGATCGGTGGAGTAATGACTCCGAAGAGTGACAGTGCGATCACCATCCGGAAACTTACGTCTGCTGGCCCGGGGTCGTTGAATCGATCTGGTGAGCCCTTCCGAGGAGACCGTGCCGGTGACCGCCGGACGCCGAACCGCCTACCTGCTGATTCTCCTGATCCTTCCGGTGGTGGCGCTGGTCGCCGCCATCCCGGCCGTCTGGGGCTGGGGCATCGGGGCGCGCGATCTGGTGATCATGGCCGTCCTGTACGTGATCTGCATCTTCGGCATCGCCGTCGGCTACCACCGGCACTTCACCCACCGCGCCTTCCGGTGCCGCAGGCCGCTGCGCATCGCGCTGATGATCGCCGGCGGGCTCGCGGTGGAAGGGCCTGTCACGCTGTGGGCGGCCGAGCACCGCCGCCACCACAAGTACGCCGACGAGCCGGGCGATCCCCACTCTCCCTGGCTGTACGGCGACGGCGGCTTCGCGCTGCTGCGCGGGATGCTCCACGCCCACGTCGGCTGGTTCTACACCGCGCGCAGGCGCTCCAGCCGCGCCCACTGGGTGCCCGACCTGCTGGCCGATCCCGATGTGCGGCGCTTCGACGCGGCCTATCCCGCGGTGGTGGTCCTGTCCTTCGCCCTGCCGGCGGCGGCGGGCGGGTTGTGGTCGATGTCGTGGGAGGGCGCCTGGACGGCCCTGTTCTGGGGCGGTTTCGTCAGGTACGCCGTGGTGCATCACGTGACGTGGTCGGTGAACTCGCTGGCCCACACCTTCGGCGACCGGCCCTTCCGCACCCGGGACAGGTCGAGCAACCTGCGGTGGGTGGCGCTGCTGACCCTGGGCGAGGGCTGGCACAACTGGCATCACGCGGAGCCGACGTGCGCCCGCCACGGCGTGCTCCGCGGGCAGCTCGACCCGAGCGCGCTGCTGATCCGCTTGTTCGAACGGGCCGGCTGGGCCTTCGACGTGCGCTGGCCGGATCCCGCCCGGATGGAGCGCAGGCAGCGGAGGTGAGGGTCAGCGGCTGAGCGCGGCGCCGAAGGTGACGATCGCGCTCACGATCAGCGCGGCCAGCAGTACCTTGCGGAACTTGTCCGGGTCGATGCGGCTGAAGATCGCATCGCCCAGGAAGTAGCCGACCTGCACCACCGGCACGCCCACCAGCCCGATCCACAACGACTCGGCGTTGACCTTGCCCGCCACGGCGAAGCCGACGAGGCTCAGCACGCTGGTGCCCGCGAACACCGCCGACAGGGTGGCGCGGAAGGTGGCGGGGTCGTAGCCCATGCCCTGGAAGGCGGCGACCATCGGCGGGCCGTTGGTGCCGGTGGAGGTCGACAGCGCGCCCGACAGCACGCCGACCCCGACCAGGACCGGAACGCTGCCCGGCACCTTCACCTGCCGCCACACCATCAGCGTGCAGACGAGGACCCCGACCGCGATGAGCACGGTCAGCACCTGCTCCGAGGCGATGCCGTACACCCACAGGCCGAGGGGCATGCCGAGCACGATCCCGATCATGGCGATCATGGCGACCTTCCACTCGGCGTGCTCGCGCTGGCGCACGGCGATGGTGACGGTCATGGCCAGGGCGGACAGCGTCGTGGCGACCACGGCGGTGTGCGGGTCGACCGCGAGAGCGAGAAGGGGAGTGGCGACGAGGGCGTATCCGAATCCGGTCACGGCATGCACCGTCGAGGCGATCAGAATGATCACGGCGGCGGCAAGCAACGTCGTCATCACTTCTCTCACTTTGCCATAGATCTATATAAATGTGCCAGGCTTTACTAGAAACTGGGAAATGGGTCAATTCGGTGAATAGGAGATAGCGCGATGGAGCCCGCGAATTACGTGGTCAGCCCCGCATTCGACACTTCCGACGCCGTCGTCTTCGTCCCGGGACTGGGAGGCCGCACCAAGTTCGTCGACCGGTGGAACGAGCCCGGCCTGAGCCCCGTCATCCGCCGCGCGAACTGGAGCGAGCCCATGCGGGTGCCCTCCGTCGACGAGCGCGGCGCGGCGCTCGCCTCCCTGATCGAGGCGGCGGACGTGGCCGGCGTCGTCCTCGTCGGCCACAGCATGGGCGCGCTGGTCTGTCTGGAAGCCGGCCGCCGCCTGGGAGGACGGCTGCGCGGCGTCGTCGTCATGTGCCAGTACCCGCCGCACCGCACGCCTCTGTCACCGCTGGCGCAGCTGCCCGACCGGGCGCTGGCCGAGGAGATCGAGGCGCCGCCGCACATCGTGGGTACGGCGGCGCTCGCCGACTACGCCCGCCTGTGGCGCTCGGAGTACCACCTGCTCAACCGCTACCTGGAGTCCGACCCGCGCCCGGTGCTCGACGCGCCGATCGTGGCCGTCGGCGCGCGCGACGACGCCAGCTCCTGGAACGCCGAATGCCTGGGCGACTGGAGCCGGTACACCACGGGACGGCTGTCGGTGCACCTGGTCGACGGCGGCCACCAGGTCGTGGAGGAGGTGGCCGCCGCGACGCTGCGCGGGTGGATCGCCGAGCTCACCCCGTCAGCCGTTTGAGCTCCAGCCCCAGCGCGGCCACCGTGGGATGGTCGAAGATCACCGCGATGCCGACGTCCACGCCGAACTCCCTGCGGATCTCCTCCACCAGCCCCACGGCGGTGAAGGAGTCGCCGCCCAGCTCGAAGAAGTCCTCGTCGTCGCCGATCGAGTCCAGGCCGAACTCCGCGCACCACATCGCCGCCAGCCGCTCCTCGACCGACGCCTGCTCCGAGTCCGGCGCCGCGGCGGGCGCCGGCGGCCGCTCGCGGACGGTACGGCCGGGCACCTCCCTCAGCACCGCGTCCTGGCCCGCCATCGTGACCGCGACCTGACGGTGGCTGGGCGCCGCCAGGAGGCGCATCAGCATCTCGACCCCGTCGGCGGGCACGATCCCCTCGACGGGGTCGTCGCGGTTCGCGACCATCGACTCGTCGACGCGGCGCATCGTGAACCCCCTGACCTCGACGGCGACCTCGCCCTGCGGCGTCACGACGTCGATGTCGGCCACGATCGTGCCCGGCCCACTCGGGCGGCGCCGGATGTGGCTGTAGGCGAGTGCGGGGATCGGGCGGTGCGCCACGATCGACTGGTAGGCGAAGGGCGCGTGCGGCGGCTCGCGGTCGGGGTCGCGCGCCAGCGACACGGCGGCGTCGAGCAGGGTGGGGTGCAGCGCGTGCTCGTCGAGCTCGTGGCGGAAGGCCTCGGGGAAGGTCAGGACGGCGAGCTTGGTGGTGAGGTCGTCGCCGGACGACCACAACTCCTCGCCCGGCCAGTGCGGGCCGATGGTGAACATCCGGTTCCCCGCGTCGTTCACGGGCACACGCCGGTCGGGCAGCGACGCGCGCAGCCCGTCGAGGTCCACCGTCGCGGCCGGCGTGTCGGCCGTGCGGATCTCGCCCGTGGTGTGCACGTGGGAGCCGCCGGCGTGCGTCGTGCGGACGGTGAAGCGCCACAGGTCGTCGTGCGGCTCGAAGCCCACCTCCAGCGTCACCGGCCCGGGGGCGGTGATCGGCCGGCGGAAGACCATGTGGCGCACCTGCGCCGCCCGCCCGTTGGCCTGCCCGACGGTCTCGCGGTAGGCGCGCAGGACGAAGTCGACCTGCGCCGTGCCCGGCAGGACGGGGATGCCGTCCATGCGGTGCTCGTCGAGGATCGGGTAGTCCTCGGCCGACAGCGGGACCGACCAGCGGCGCACGCCGGGATCGCGCACCTGGCGGGCGGCCATGCCGACCTCGGCCCACGACGGCCAGTTGACGGTGACCGTGGCGCAGCCCTCCAGCGGGCCGCGGCGCATCACGGCGTCGAGGAAGGCGTTGGCCGCGGCGTAGTCGGCGCCGCCGACCAGGCCGCGCAGGGCGGCGCGGCTGGAGAAGGCCACGAAGAAGGCCAGGCCGGGCCGCCCTCGCAGGATCTCGATGAGCGCCAGGGTGCCGTGGACCTTGGGGGCGAGGGTCGCGGTCATCTGCTCGCGGGTCCTGAACGGGATCATGCCGTCGCCCGCGACGCCCGCCAGGTGGAAGACGCCGTCGACGTGGCCGAAGGAGTCGAGCACCCGCCGCAGCGCGGAGGCGTCGGTCACGTCGCAGGCCTCGACGTGGCACTCGGCCCCGAGCGCCCTGACCTCGGCGAGCTCGCCCGGCTCGCGTTCGCCTGCCGTACGGCCCAGCAGGAGCAGGCGGGGCCGCTGCCCGGTCCCGGCCAGGCCGCGCGCGACCGCCAGCCCG
>JABFVJ010000284.1 GCA_013362835.1 Nonomuraea sp.
CTCGCCGCGTGCAGCGGTGGCGCGGACTCGCTGGCACTCGCCGCCGCCCTGGCCTTCGTCGCCCCCCGCGACGGGTTCCGCGCCGGACTGGTCACCGTGGACCACCAGCTCCAGCCCGGCTCGGCCGAACGCGCGCAGCAGGTCACCGACCTCGCCGTCGACATGGGCCTGACCCCCGCGGAGACGCTCACCGTCACCGTCGGCACCGAAGGCGGCCCCGAGGCCGCCGCCAGGGACGCCAGGTACACCGCGCTCGCCGAGGCCGCCGACCGCCTCGGGGCCGCCGCCGTGCTCCTCGGCCACACCCGCGACGACCAGGCCGAGACCGTGCTGCTCGGCCTGGCCAGGGGCAGCGGTCTGCGCTCGATCTCCGGCATGGCCGCACGCGCGGGCCGCTACCGCCGCCCGTTCCTCGACCTCCCCAGGGCCACGACGGTCGCCGCCTGCCGGGCGATGTCCCTCACCCCCTGGGACGACCCCCACAACGACGACCCCCGCTACACCCGCGTCCGCGTCAGAAGGCGGATACTCCCGGCCCTTGAGGAGGAGCTCGGCCCGGGAGTGGCGGAAGCGCTCGCCAGGACCGCGAGGATGGCACGCGAGGACGCCGACGCCCTCGACCAGTGGGCGGAATCGGCGTTCCCGGATTGCGCTCTTAGCGATATCGGCGAGTCCGTCACCCTGTCCGTACCGGCCCTGGAGAAGCTGCCCGACGCCGTCAGGCGGAGGGTGCTGCGGCGCGCGGCGATCGCGGCGGGAGCGCCGTCCGGGGCCCTCTCGGGGGCGCACGTGCTGGCCGTGGATCGGCTGGTCACACGGTGGCACGGGCAGAAGGCGGTGGATCTCCCCGGAGGTCTGTCCGCTGTTCGGCGGTATGGCACCCTGATACTCGCCATCAGTCCCATCGTTTAAGGAACCACAGGTGGACGCTGCCGACATGGGCAAAGACCTGGAGAAAGTCCTCATCCCCGAGGACGAGCTGCAGGCCAAGATCAAAGAGCTTGCCGGGCGGATCGACGAGGACTACGCGGGTAAAGCCGTCCTGCTCGTGGGCGTGCTGAAGGGCGCGGTCATGGTGATGGCCGACCTGGCCAGGGCGTTGCACGTGCCGGTGCAGATGGACTGGATGGCGGTGTCGTCCTACGGCGCGGGCACCAAGTCGTCCGGTGTCGTCCGCGTGCTGAAAGACCTCGACACCGACATCCTGAACCGCCACGTGCTGATCGTCGAGGACATCATCGACTCCGGCCTCACCCTTCACTGGCTGCTGGAAAACCTGAAGTCGCGCAATCCGGCCTCGCTGGAGATCTGCACGGCGCTGCGCAAGCCCGACGCGGTGAAGGTGCCGATCGACGTGAAATATGTCGGGTTCGACATTCCCAACGAGTTCGTCATCGGCTACGGGCTCGACTACGCGGAGCGCTACCGGAATTTGCCGTTCATCGGAACGCTGGCGCCGCACGTTTATAAGTAGTAATCCCGGCCGTGGCCGGGAACATCGCGCAACGTGACGTACGTTGATAGGGCAAGACCGGTGTAGCGGGCGGGTCCCTCCGCGCGCTGTCCCGGTGTACCTTCAGACTCCGGAAGGGTGACCGCGTGTCCCCTTCGGGTAGTCAGAAGTCGCGGTGTCGGATGCCGCGGCCCCGGGGCATCCCGGGGTTCCAGGCCATGGTCAGGAAGGGACGGGCCCGCAAGGGGTTCCGCATCGGATGGATCTCAAGCGATTTACACGTGGGCCACTGCTGTGGATCCTGGGCATCGTCGTGCTGCTCCTGCTCGTCACCCAGCTGTGGAGCGGCGGGGGCAATTTCAAGCAGGCCGACACGTCCACGGTTCTCCAGCAGATTCGCGCCGGCAATTTCACCAACGCCAAGGTCGTCGACAAGGACAACCGGGTCGAGCTCACCCTGAAGGACCCGGTCGTGGTCAGGCCGGGCGACGCTCCGGCCAAGCTGATCCAGGCCAACTGGGTCAGCGGCTACGGCGCCAAGCTGACCGACGAGCTGCAGGCCCAGGTCGACGCCGACAAGTCGAAGTCGAAGAGCTTCACCACCGAGGTGCCGTCAGAGAACTTCCTGATCAGCATCCTGGTGAGCTTCCTCCCGATCGTCATCATCGTGCTGATCTTCCTGTTCATCATGAACCAGATGCAGGGCGGCGGCTCGCGGGTGATGAACTTCGGCAAGTCGAAGGCGAAGCTCATCACGAAGGACACTCCGAAGACGACGTTCGCCGACGTCGCGGGGGCCGACGAGGCCATCGAGGAGCTCCAGGAGATCAAGGAGTTCTTGCAGGCCCCGGCCAAGTTCCAGGCGATCGGCGCCAAGATCCCCAAGGGCGTGCTGCTCTACGGGCCGCCCGGCACCGGCAAGACCCTGCTGGCCCGCGCGGTCGCGGGCGAGGCGGGCGTGCCGTTCTACTCGATCTCCGGTTCCGACTTCGTCGAGATGTTCGTCGGTGTCGGCGCCTCGCGCGTGCGTGACCTGTTCGAGCAGGCCAAGGCCAACGCGCCGGCGATCATCTTCATCGACGAGATCGACGCCGTCGGCCGCCACCGCGGCGCCGGCCTGGGCGGCGGTCACGACGAGCGCGAGCAGACGCTCAACCAGCTCCTCGTCGAGATGGACGGCTTCGACGTCAAGGGCGGCGTGATCCTCATCGCCGCGACCAACCGGCCCGACATCCTCGACCCGGCGCTGCTGCGTCCCGGCCGTTTCGACCGTCAGGTCACGGTCGACCGTCCCGACCTGGAAGGCCGTAAGGGCATCCTCAAGGTCCACGGTCGCGGCAAGCCGTTCGCGCCCAACGTCGACCTCGACGTCATCGCGCGCCGCACTCCCGGGTTCACCGGCGCCGACCTGGCCAACGTGATCAACGAGGCCGCCCTGCTCACCGCGCGGGCCGACCAGAAGCTGATCACCATGGACACCCTCGAAGAGTCGATCGACCGTGTCATGGCAGGGCCCGAGCGCAAGTCGCGGGTCATGTCCGACAAGGAAAAGAAGATGATCGCCTACCACGAGGGCGGTCACGCGCTGGTGGCGCACGCGCTGCCCAACTCCGACCCGGTCCACAAGATCACGATCCTGTCCCGCGGCCGCGCCCTCGGTTACACGATGACGCTGCCGATGGAGGACAAGTTCCTGGCCACCAGGTCCGAGATGATGGACCAGCTCGCGATGCTGCTCGGCGGCCGCGCGGCGGAGGAGCTCGTCTTCCACGAGCCCACCACCGGCGCCTCCAACGACATCGAGAAGGCCACGGCGGTCGCCCGCCGCATGGTGACCGAGTACGGCATGAGCGAGCAGCTCGGCGCCCGTAAGTTCGGCACCGGCAACGCCGAGGTGTTCCTCGGCCGCGAGATGGGCCACGAGCGCGACTACTCCGAGAAGATCGCCTCCACGATCGACGAGGAAGTCCGCCGGATGATCGAGACGGCCCACGACCAGGCATGGGACATCCTGGTCGAATACCGCGACGTGCTCGACAACCTGGTGCTGGAGCTCATGGAGAAGGAGACCCTCTCCCGTGAGATGGTCCTGCAGATCTTCCAGCCGGTGGTCGTCAGGGAGCACAGGCCCTCCTACGCGGGCTACGGCAAGCGGCTCCCGTCGGACCGCCCGCCGATCCTGACCCCGAAGGAGCAGTCGGCCAACGGCTCGCTCACCTCGGGCCACCAGGATGCCCTCCAGAGCGGGGACAGTGCGTGACGCACCACGACGTCGACCTGGGGCGGATCGAGAAGGCCGTACGCGAGATCCTCTACGCCATCGGCGAGAATCCCGACCGTGACGGCCTGCTCGAAACCCCGTCCCGGGTCGCCCGTGCGATGGCCGAGCAGTTCTCCGGGCTCGGCCAGACTCCCGAAGGGGTGCTGACCAAGGTCTTCGACGTCGATCACGACGAGATGGTGCTGGTCAGGGACATCGAGGTCTACTCGACCTGCGAACACCACCTGGTCCCGTTCCACGGCGTGGCCCACGTGGGCTACATCCCCAACGAGCGCGGCCAGGTCACCGGCCTGTCGAAGCTGGCCAGGCTGGTCGACGTGTTCGCGCGCCGTCCCCAGGTGCAGGAGCGCATGACCTCGCAGATCGCCGACTCCCTCATGCGGGTGCTGGAGCCGCGCGGGGTCATCGTGGTGGTCGAGTGCGAACACCTGTGCATGACGATGCGCGGCGTACGCAAGCCGGGCGCCAAGACGGTCACGTCGGCGGTCAGGGGCGACTTCCGCACCAGCGACAAGACCCGTTCCGAGGCGATGGCGCTGATCCTCGGCAGGTGACATCGTTATCCACAACTGGGGACCCGAGATGTCGGCAGGTGTGGGGGAACGCCTAGGCTTGCCCCATGACTAGCGTGCCCATCAACGTGCCGAGTGGTGCGGAGCGGTGCCTTGTCATGGGTGTGGTCAATGTGACGCCCGACTCCTTCTCCGACGGCGGCCTGTGGTTCGACGAGGCCGCCGCCATCCAGCACGGGCTCGACCTGGTGCGGGAGGGGGCCGACATCGTCGACGTGGGCGGGGAGTCCACGCGGCCCGGCGCGGCCAGGGTGTCGCTGGAGGAAGAGCTGGCCAGGGTCGTCCCCGTGATCAGGGCGCTCGACGCCGAGGGCGTCACGGTGAGCGTCGACACGATGCGCGCCGAGGTGGCGAAGGCCGCGGTCGAGGCGGGCGCGAAGCTCGTCAACGACGTGAGCGGCGGCCTCGCCGACCCCGAGATGCCGCGTGTGGTCGCCGCGACGGGAGTCCGCTACGTGGTGATGCACTGGCGCGGCCACAGCCATGACATGGACAGCCGGGCCGTCTACGCCGACGTCGTGACAGAGGTGCGCGAGGAGTTGAGCAAGCGCGTCGACCTGGTGCTGGCCGAGGGGGTGTCGCAGGAGCAGATCGTGCTCGACCCGGGCCTCGGCTTCGCCAAGAACGCCGAGCACAACTGGTCCCTGCTGGCCGGCATCCCGCAGCTCGCCGAGCTGGGCTTCCCGCTGCTGATCGGAGCCTCGCGCAAGCGTTTCCTCGGGCGGCTGCTGGCCGGTCCCGACGGGGCGCCGCGCCCGTTCAGCCGCAGCGACGGCGCCACGCTGGCGGTGACCGCGCTGGCCGCCCAGGCGGGGGCCTGGTGCGTGCGGGTGCACGAGGTTGGTCCCAATGCCGATGCCGTGCGTGTGGCGGCCGCATGGAAGAGAGCCGGAGCAGGCACATGAGCGTCGACACTGCCGCGATCGAGACGGTCAACCAGGAGTTCTACACCGCGATCGAGAGCGCCGATCTCGACAAGATGACCGAGATCTGGGCCGAGGACACCGCCGACGACCAGGTGAGCTGCGTGCATCCGGGCTGGACCCTGTTGACGGGCCGGTCGGAGGTGCTGCGGTCGTGGGCGTTGATCATGGCCAACACCACCTACATCCAGTTCGTGCTGACCGACGTCAACACGACCGTGCTGGGCGATGTGGCCGTCCTGACCTGCGTGGAGAACATCCTGACCGCGGGCGAGGAGGGCGAGTCCAGCTTCGCCGCGGGCAAGGTGGTGGCCAGTAACGTCTACATCCGCACCGCGCAGGGCTGGCGGCTGTGGATGCACCACGGCTCGCCCGTGCTGCAGGGAGACGACGACGAGGACGAGGAGGGCGAGCTTGAGGTCTGATCGCATCGCTCTCAAGGGGCTGCGGGCCAGGGGGAGACACGGGGTCCTGCCGGCCGAGCGGGAGCTCGGGCAGGAGTTCGTGATCGACGCGACGTTGTTCCTCGACACCGGGCCCGCTGCGGCGGGCGACGACCTCACCAAGACCGTCCACTACGGCGAGCTGGCCCAGGCGCTGGCCGAGGTCGTCGAGGGGGAGCCGGTCGACCTGATCGAGACGCTGGCGCAGCGCCTGGCCGACGTCTGCCTGGCGAGTGAGCTCGTCCACAAGGTCGAGGTGAGTGTGCACAAACCGGCGGCGCCGATCCCGCTGCCGTTCGACGATGTGATCGTGACGATCGAGCGGAGCCGCGCATGAAGGCCGTCCTCGCTCTCGGCAGCAACCTGGGCGAGCGGTTCCAGACGTTGCAGGGGGCCATCGACACCTTGTTCGACGCCCCAGGGCTGGAGTTCGTCAGGGCGTCCCCGGTCTACGAGACCGACCCTGTCGGCGGTCCCGGCGGGCAGGAGCCCTACCTCAACGCGGTCGTCGTCGCCGAGACCGACCTGCCGCCGCGGGCGCTGCTGGAGCGGGCGCTGGGCGTCGAGAACGTCTTCGGGCGGGTGCGGGAGGAGCGGTGGGGGCCGCGTACCCTCGACGTCGACCTGATCGTCGTGGGCGAGACCGTCTGCGACGATCCCGAGCTGACGTTGCCGCATCCGCGGGCCCACGAACGGGCCTTCGTGCTCGTGCCCTGGGCCGCGGTCGATCCTGAGGGCGCGCTGCCGGGCCGGGGCCGCCTGACCGACCTGCTCGCCGGCCTTCCCCGCCACGGTGTGCGCCTGCGGGCCGACCTGAAGCTGCAGAGGCCGGATTGAGGCCGACCCACCCCGGCAAGCTCGCCGGTCTCCTCGTCGTCGTCGCCCTGGTCGTGTGGGCGGCCGTCCGGCAGTTCTACTCCGACCTGCCCATCATGCCCTGGACGGCGATCCCCACCGTGCTGCTGCTGGCCATCGGCGAGGGCTACAGCGCGTGGGTGACGAAGGCCAGGATCGCGCGGAAGCCGGGCACCAAACCGGTCGAGCCGCTGGCCGTGGCGCGGCTGGCGGCGCTGGCCAAGGCGTCGGCCTACGCGGGGGCGGTGTTCGCCGGGATGTTCGCCGGGTTCGCCGCGTACACGCTGCAGGTGTTCGACCGGGAGACGCCGCGGTCGGAGTTCTTCGTGGCGGCCGGCTCGTTCGTCTCCTGCGTGGTGCTGGTCTGCGCGGCCCTCTACCTGGAACACGCCTGCCGCATCCCGAAGGACTCCGACGACCACCAGCGCGACTAGCGCGCGCCGCGGCGGCCGAAGAGGTAGATGACCGGGAAGGTGCAGATCAGGGGGCCGAGGATGGCGATGGGGCGTTCCAGCCACCACTTCAGGTCCGGCGGGATCGTGGTGCCGAGGTTGCCGAACAGCCACCACGACAGGCCCAGGGCGATCGCCATCCCCGTCGTGTGGAAGAGGAACAGCGGCAGCGAGTAGCGGTTGATGAAGTCGTTGACGCGGCGCCAGCGGGGGCGTTCGAGCACCCGTTCCATGGCCGGTCGCAGCACCTCCACCAGGCCGATCTGGAAGATCAGCAGGGCGACGATGACGAAGGTCGGCGGGGCCATGTTCGACCACTTGTCGCCGGGCACGCCGACCATCGAGCCCGGGTAGATGCCCGAGTACACCAGGCCGACCAGGGCGAACAGGCCGGTCCACAGGATGCCGACGTCGTAGCGGCGGGGGAGGATGACGATCCGGTCGTAGAAGAAGCCCGCCTGGTGGGCCAGGCCCCAGACGATGATCATGTTGAGCCAGCCGGCCCACTCGTAGCCGTAGCGGAAGCGGACCACGTCCACGACCAGGGCCGAGCCGCCGAGCCAGATGAGGGCCAGCACGTCGTAGCGGCGGTGCAGCCACAGGGCGACCGGCAGCAGCGCGATCAGCACCAGGTAGACGCCGAGGAACCACAGCGGGCTGAGCACGAGCAGCACGACCCGCCACATCCACTCCACGCCGAACGCCCACGTGACGGCCGCGCCGACGCAGACCCACACGCCGCACAGGAACAGCGCCGGTAACGACAGCGCGCGGATGCGCCGCCAGACGAACGCCCCGATGCCGACGCCGCGCGCCTGGGCCCGGTTCCACGACAGCAGGTGGACGTGGCCGCCGACGTAGAAGAACAGCGGCAGCACCTGGAGCAGCCAGGTGAGGATCCACAACCCCGAGGTGAAGCCGAGCGGGCTGGTGGGCTCGGGGCCGCTGGGCTTCCACTCCAGGATCGTGAACGCCCAGTGCCAGACCACCACGACGATGAGGCTCAGGGCGCGGAGCCAGTCGACGTACTTGTCGCGGTCTGGGGAGCGTCCGGGTGAGGGTTCGGGGGAGGTCACTTGTCGATGTCACCCACGACGAAGAACATCGAGCCGAGGATGGCGATCATGTCAGCCACCAGGTTGCCCGGCAGCAGCTCGCGCAGCACCTGGACGTTGCCGTAGGAGGCCGAGCGCAGTTTGAGCCGCCACGGCGTCTTGTCGCCCTTGGAGACGAGGTAGTAGCCGTTGATGCCGAGCGGGTTCTCGGTCCACGCGTACGTGTGCCCCTCCGGCACCTTGAGCACCTTCGGCAGCCGCTGGTTGATCGGCCCGGGGGGCAGCTCGCACAGCCGGTCGACGCACGCCTCGGCGAGGTCGAGCGAGACCTTGAGCTGCTCGAACAGCACCTCGAACCGGGCATGGCAGTCGCCCGCCCCCCGCGTGACGACCTTGACGGGCAACTCCGGATAGGCCAGGTACGGATCGTCGCGCCGCAGGTCGAAGTCGACGCCCGAGGCGCGGGCGACCGGGCCGCTGACGCCGTACTGCATGATCTGCTCGGTGGTGAGCACGCCGACACCCTTGGTACGGGCGAGGAAGATCTCGTTGTTGAGAATGAGGTTCTCGATGTCGGGCACCCGGCGGCGGGTCTCGGCGACGGCGTCGGCGACCCGGTCGAGCCAGCCGAGCGGCAGGTCCTCCTTGAGGCCGCCCACCCGGTTGAACATGTAGTGCATGCGCCCGCCGGAGATCTCCTCCATGACGGCCTGGATGCGTTCGCGTTCGTTGAAGGCGTAGAAGACCGGGGTGATCGCGCCGAGTTCGAGCGGGTAGGAGCCGAGGAACATCAGGTGGTTGAGCACCCGGTTGAGCTCGGCCAGCAGCGTACGCGCCCACACGGCCCTGACCGGCGGCTCCATGCCGAGCAGGCG
>JABFVJ010000402.1 GCA_013362835.1 Nonomuraea sp.
GGCGTTCAGCGCCAGCACGGCGCCGTTGTGGGCGGCGGGCAGGCTCCCGGCCGCCACCGCGAGCCCTCCGGCCGCGACGGCGCAGGCCGGACGCGGCGGGAGCGCCCTGATCGCCGACCCGACGAGTACGGACAGGCCCAGCGCCATCGCGGGGCCGGGTTCGTTCGGCAGGTCGGCGAGCCCGGCGGCCACGACGGCGACGGCCGCGACCGCCAGCCCCCCGACGGCCGCCCACAGCCGGTCCAGGCGGCGGACCAGCGCGAACCCGCACACGACGGCCCCCGCCACGCAGTCGAGCACCCACCGCGTGCCGCCCCAGCTGTCGGCGACCCGGACCGCCCAGAAGCCCAGCACGCCCGCGAACCCGGCCCCGAGCGCCACCTCCGCCGCGACCCGGCCCCACCGCCGCCCCGCCACCCGGAACCGCCCACCGCGCACCTCGAAAAGGCCGGTGGGCGTGCTCGGGCGGGCGGTCGGCCGGTTTCCCACGTTCACGCGTTCAGGCTAGGGACGCGCGCCGCGCGGCACACCGGCCGAAAGTACGGTCGTCAGGCTGGCGAACCCTGCTTTCGACCCTCCCCGGCCCCCCGGCGGCCGCCGCAGGATGAGGCCCCATGCCCCAAGACGACACGCGGCACGGCCGCACGACGACCACGGCCGCCGCCCCCGGCCGGGCGCGCATCATCGCGCTCGACGTGGTGCGCGGGTTCGCCCTGTGCGGGATCCTGCTCGCCAACATCCAGCCGATCTCCCACGTCGGCACCGCCCCGGTCATCCGCGCCCAGGCGGCGCTGGACGACGCGGCCGCCCACTGGCTGGGCCTGCTCGTCGAGCAGCGCTTCTTCCCGATCTTCTCGCTGCTGTTCGGCGTCGGCTTCTCGCTGCTGCTCGACTCGGCCGGCGCGCGCGTCCCGAACCCCCGGGTGCTGCTGCTGCGCCGGCTCGCCGTCCTGCTCGGCATGGGCCTCGTCCACATGTTCCTGCTGTGGCGCGGCGACATCCTGACCATTTACGCGATCGTCGGCCTGGTGGTGCTGCTGCCCTCGACGTGGTTGCCGCGCTGGGCCGTGGCCGGGCTCGCCGCCGCCCTCGTCGCCGTGGCGATGCTCGCCTTCGGCGGCGGCACCATGCTGGTCCCCGGCCTGTTCCTGCTGGGTTCCGCCCTGACCCGGTACGGCGTGATCGCCAGGATCGAGAGCTCCACCCGCGTACCGGCCCTCCTGGCCCTCGTGTTCGCTGCCGGAGCGGTCCCCGCCCTCGCCTGGCAGACGGGAGCCGCCGCCGTCCCCGCGTCGATGGCGGTGTCCGGCCTGCTCATGGCCGGTCTGTACGTCTGCGTCCTGCTCGTCCTGCTCAGAACCCCGGTACGCCCGGCGTTGCGCGCCGTCTTCGCCCCGCTGGGCCGCATGGCGCTGACCAACTACCTGACCGCGACGGTCCTGGTCCTGGTGCTCGGCAAGGCGGTCGGCGGCCGGCCGGAGGACTGGTCGCCGCCGACGATCCTGGGGATGGCCGCCGCCATCCTGGCCGTCCAGTGGGCGTGGTCCACCCTGTGGCTGCGCCGGTACCGCTTCGGCCCGCTGGAGTGGCTGTGGCGCTGGGCCACCTGGGGCCGCCGCCCCTCACAGCGGCCGCTATGAGGGAAGCGCCGCCCGTACGGAGGCCAGGCAGCGCTCCACCACGGGACGCGGGTCGAAGGCGTAGTCGCCGGCCCCGAACAGCTCGAACGTCATCGCCCCCCGGTACCCCCTGCGCTCCAGCGCGGCCAGGTACTCCGCGAGCGGCAGCTCGCCGTCGCCCCAGGCCAGGTGCCCGGTGGGGGAGCCGTCGACGAGGTGCACGTGCCTGACCCGGTCGCCGAGCGCGTCGAAGTAGTCGTCCACGCTCTCCCCGGCCGCCGCCATGGCGACCGTGTCGAGCACCGCGCCGAGGTTGGGCGCGCCGACCTCGTCGATCATCCGGGCGAGCGTGGGCGCGTCGTCGACCAGGTTCGACTCCACCCGCTGCAACGCCTCCAGCACGCAGGACACGCCGAGCGTCCCGGCGTACGCGCAGATCTCGCCGATCGCGTCGGCCGAGCGCCGCCAGGCATCGGCGACCGGCTCGTCCTCGAAGCCGCGCCCGGGGGTCAGCAGCAGCAGCTCGGCCCCGAGCTCGGCGGCCAGTTCGGCGGCCCGCCGGAACATCGCCACGCTCTCGGCCCGCAGCCAGGTCGAAGGGGAGGCCAGGTTGACCGGGTAGGCGACCTGCTCGGGCGTGAGGCAGCGGACGCCGAGCCCGCGCGACTCGGCGCGGCGGCGGATCGACCGCGCCTCGGCGTCGCTCAGGCGCGGGACGTGCAGCTGCGGCGCGACGCCCCACAGCTCCAGGTGCTCGCGCCCGAGGTCGGCGGCGTCGTCGAGGAACCGGTCGAACGGCAGGTGCTGGTAGGAGAAGTTCGATCCGGTGATCTGCTGGAGCGAGAGCGACATCAGGCTCACTTTCCGACCCCGTCAGCGAGGCCTTTCACGATGTGACGCTGGCCGAGGAAGAACAGCAGCACCACGGGCAGCGCCGCGATCACCATGCCGGCGAAGACGACGGGGAAGTCGGTGCCGTGCTTGCTCATCAGGCTCGTCAGGCCGACCGGGAGCGTCTGCACGCCGGCGCCGCTGGTGAACACCATCGCGAACAGGTACTCGTTCCAGGCGAACAGGATGTGCAGCAGCACGGTCGAGGTGATGATCGGCTTGCACATCGGCAGGATGATCCGCCAGAACGCGGTCCACCTGCTGCACCCGTCCATCTCGGCGGCCTCGTCCACCTCGCGCGGCAGGTCGATCATGTACGCCCGGATGAGGAACGTCGTGAACGGGATCCGGAAGGCGGTGTAGAGGATCAGCAGCGCCCAGAAGCTGTTGTACAGCCCCATGGCCTGGAACATCTTCACCAGCGGCACGAGCGCCACGGTCGGCGCGAGCATGAGCCCGCCCAGGATGCCCATGGACACGATCTTGGGGAACGGGATGTTCACCCGGGTGAGCCCGTACGCCGCCCACGCGCTGATGAACACGGTGGCGGCCGTCGAGGTGAGCGTGACCAGCACGCTCGTCGTCAGGTAGTCGCTCACCCCCCGGTTCCACGCCTTCTGGTAGCTCTCGAAGCTCCAGCTCGACGGCAGCGCGAACGGGTTGTCGAACAGCTCGGTGTTCGTCTTGAACCCGTTGAGCACCATCCACAGCAGGGGATAGAGCACGACCACCGCGAGGCAGAGCAGGAACGCCCAGAGGAACACCCGCGCGATCACGCCGAGAAAGCCGCGGCGAGTCACCATTCCACCCTTCTTCTACGGGTGACCCACATCTGTCCGACGGCGATGCCGAGCGTGATGATGAAGATCACCGTCGCGATGGCGGCGGCGTAGCCGAAGTTGTTGCGTACGAAACCGCTGCGGTAGAGCCAGGTGCCGAGCACCTGGCTGGAGTTGTCGGGGCCGCCGCTCGTCATCACCATGACCTCGTTGAACACCTGGAAGGCGCCCGAGATGGTGACCATCATCATCAGCCCGGTCATCTCGCGGACGAGCGGGACCGTGATGCTGAAGAAGCGGCGGACCGGGCCGGTGCCGTCGATGGCGGCGGCGCCGTAGATCTCCCGGGGGATGCGCTGGATCGCGACCGCGAACAGCAGCGTCGAGTAGCCGAAGCCCTGCCACTGGCTCATCGCGATGATCGCCGACATGGCCGTGCTCTCCTGGCCCAGCCACGCCTGGGCCAGGCTGTCCAGGCCGACGCCTCTGAGCAGGTGGTTGAGCGGGCCGAGGTTGGGCTCGTAGATGAAGTAGAAGAGCAGGCCGGCGACGGTCATCGAGATCGCCGACGGGATGAAGTAGACCGCCCGCAGGCCGCGCTGCCACCGCTCGCTCCGGACGCCCTCGATCAGCGCGGCCAGCAGCAGCGCGCCGAACACCTGGAAGACGATCGAGACCACCGCGTACAGGACGTTGTTGCCCAGCGAGGACCAGAAGACCGGGTCGTCGATCAGCTTGGCGTAGTTGTCGAGCCCGACGTACTCCTGGGTGCCGCTGTAGATGTCCCACTTGAGCGTGCTGAACTGGAAGTTCTGCACGAGCGGCAGGTAGACGAACACCACGACCAGCGCGAGCGCGGGGGCGACCCACGCCAGGCCGAGTGCCCGTTGACGGATGGCACGCACTGACGCTCCCTGCCTACTTGGCCGACTCCGAGGCTTCGCGGACGCTCGCCAGCACCTTGTCGGGGGTGGAGCCGCCGCTGATCAGCGCCTCGCCGCCGGCCAGCCACGCGTCGGCGACCTCGGGCACGGTGACCGTGTCGAGCCAGGCGGCCAGGCGCGGGGCCTTGTTGACCTGCTCCATGCCCTCGTAGACGGCCTTGCTGGAGGTCTCGGGGCTGACGGCGCCGACGACCGTGCTCGGCTGCCCGTACGGCGGCGCCGACAGCGTCTTGGCGTTCGCCGCTGAGGTCACGAACTTCATGAAGTCGACCGCCAGCGCGACCCTCGGCGACCTGGCGTTGACGAGGTAGCCCTCGGGCGCGCCCTCGATGGTCTTCGGGTCACCGGCCGCGCCCTGCGGGACCGGGAGCTGGAAGATGCCGAAGTCGTCCGGCTTCAGCCCGCTCTTGTCGGTGGCGTTGTCGAACTCCAGGACCTCCTGGTAGTACATCGCCGCCTTGCCGTCGTGCAGGGCCTGCTGCGCCGAGCTGTAGAGCACGCCGTTGGTGCCCTTGCCGGTGTTCGTGCAGGTGTCGACCAGGGTCTTGAACTGGGTCAGCGACTTGACGTAGCCCGGGTCGTCGAGGGTGGCCGTCTTCGGGCTGAAGTCGGCCTGCAGCTTGTCGGCCGGGACGTTGTAGGCGAAGAGCTGCTGCAGGTAGTGCAGCGCGGGCCAGCCGTCCTTGTTGCCGAAGGCGATGGGCTCGTAGCCCGCCTTGCGCAGCGCGCCGCAGCTCGACACCAGTTCCTCGAACGTGGTGGGCACCTTGACGCCGGCCTTGTCGAACGCGGTCCTGTTGTAGCCCATGAACTTGCCGTTGCCGTACAGCGGGATGCCGTAGTACTTGCCGTCGTAGGCGAAGGCCGACAGCGAGCCGGGGCTGAACGTCTTGCCCCACTCGGTGTCCGGGCCGATCACCTTGCTCAGGTCGGCGGCGCGCCCGCCGCGCACGAAGTTCTCCGCCCAGTTGCCGCTCCACGTGAAGAAGATGTCGGGCAGCGCGTCGGAGGCGGTGAGCGTCTTGGTCTTGTCCTTGATGCTCTGGTCGGTCTCCTGGATGAGCTCGACCTTCACGCCGGGGTGCTGCTTCTGGTACGCGGCGGCGATGTCCTCGAAGTAGGGCTGCAGCGGTTCACCGGCGAACTTGGTGAGGATGCTCAGCGTGCCGGAGAAGTCGGGCGTCGCGGACAGGTCGGCCACGGGGGCCTGGGCCGTTCCGTCGCCGCCGCCGGAACAGCCTGCCAGGGCGAGCGTCCCGAGGAGTGCCGCGAACGACGTCAGTGCGCGAGGGCGCATGGGCTTCCTTTCTCTCGGAGGGAGAGGGGGACCTGCCGGTCCGCTGTGGGGGTGTTGGCTGACTGTACAGAGGAACTGATACCGGTACCAGAGCAGGAACCAAGATTTTCTTTTCTTTGCCGCCGGAGGGCGGGTTTTCCTCGGCGTAAGAGCAGTTCCAGGCGGGTTCTCGCAGGTGGGGTGTTGACGCGGGATCGAATCCTGTGCCACCGTGACCTCCGCGTGATACCGGTATCAGGCCGCTGAGCGGCGCCGGCCCGCAAGCATTCCCGAAAGGACGCGAAGATGCTCGGATTCAACGAGCCGGAATTCCTGTCGCAGCTGGCCAGCACGGTGGCCCTGCGCCCGCAGATCGAGGAGCTCGTCGACCGGCTCGTCGACCGGGGGTTCGACACCCTCCTGCTCGTCGGCGCCGGCGGCACGTACGCCCAGATGTGGCCCTACGAGCACCTGGCCAGGCGCGCCTCGACGCTCGACGTCCGGGCCGCGATAGCCGCCGAGCTGGTCGTCTCCGGCGACGCCCGCCTCGGCGAGCGCACGGTCGCGATCTTCACCTCGGTCTCCGGCACCACCGAGGACAGCCTGCGCGCGATCGAGTACGTCAAGGACAAGGGCGCCTACACGATCGGCTTCACCGGCTACCCCGACTCGCCGATCGCCAAGGCCGTCGACGCCGTGCTCGTCTCAGAGCCGAAGGCGTGGCCGTTCGACCAGCAGATGTTGCTGTTCGTGGGCCGCCTGCTCGCCCGCCGCGGCGAGTTCGACGGCTACGAGAAGCTCGCGGACGAGCTGGCCGGGCTGCCCCAGGTCATGCTCAAGGTCGCCGAGCAGGCCGAGCCGGTCGCCGCCGCGTTCGCCGACGCGCACAAGGACACCGACTTCCACTTCCTCATCGGCGGCGGCAACCTGTGGGGATTCACGTACCTGTACTCGATGTGCATCCTTGAGGAGATGCAGTGGCTGCGCACCACCCGCGTGCACAGCGCCGAGTTCTTCCACGGCTCGCTGGAGCTGCTGGAAGAGGACACCAGCGTGATCATCTTCCAGGGCGAGGACGAGACCCGCCCGCTCACCGACCGCGCCGAGGCGTTCGCCAAGCGGATCTCCAAGGACGTCACCGTCTTCGACACCCGCGACTACCCGCTCGACGGCATCAGCCCCGAGTTCCGCGGCCTGCTCGCCCCGATCGTGCTCGACACCGTGATGGGCCGGGTCAGCAAGCACCTGGAGCGGGTCCGCGACCACTCGCTCGACCTGCGCCGCTACTACCGGGTCATGGACTACTAGGCCACCGCCTCCGCTCCCGTCCACGACGGGAGCGGCCCACCCCCGACTCAGGAGAACAATGAAAGTCCTCGGCTTCGGCGACAACATCGCCGACCGGTTCGTCGATCGGGGCATCGACTATCCGGGCGGCAACAGCGTGAACGTCGCCGTCTACGTGGGCCGCCTCGGCGTCGAGGCCGCCTACCTCGGGGTCTTCGGCGACGACGACCTCGGCGGCTTCCTCCGCGAGGCCGTCGCCGCCCAGGGCGTCGCCGTCGACCGCTGCGTGACGCGCCCCGGCGAGAGCGGCGTCTCCAGGCTGCGCGTCGACGACGGCGACCGGGTCTTCCTGGGCTGGAACGGCGGCGGCGTCACCGTACGCGAGCCGCTGACGCTGGACTCCGGCCTGCTCGGCTACGTCGCCTCGTTCGACCTGGTGCACTCCAGCGTCTACTCCGGCAGCGAGGACGAGCTGCCCAAGCTGGCCGCGCTCGGCACCCTGGTCAGCTTCGACCTGTCCAGCGAGGACGACTACCGCGACCCCGCCTACCTGGACCGCGTCTGCCCGCACGCCGACCTGGTGCTCCTGTCCTGCTCCCACCTGGACGAGGCCGGCACCCGCGCCCTGCTGGCCGACGCCGTGAGCAGGGGCGCCCGCCTCGCGCTCGGCACCAGAGGCGTGGACGGCGCCCTGGCCCACGACGGCCACGAGTACGTCACCGGCACCGCCCGGCTCGTCGAGGACCCGGAGAAGATCGTCGACACGATGGGATGCGGTGACGCGTTCCTCGCCGGGTTCGCCGTCTCGCTGCTGCGCGACGGCTGGCGCAAGGGCCGTACGCCGGGCCGCGACCTGATCGGGCGCGCGCTCCGCGCGGGCGCCGACAGCGCCTACGACCAGTGCTTCGTCGAAGGCGCCTTCGGCTTCGGCAGGCCCGCGCCGCGCGACTAGCATGGGCGTGCCCGCTACCCCCCAGAAACGAGGAACCCGTTCGATGCCCAGCGACCGGAGCCAGGCGGGCCGGCCGACGATCTCCGAGGTGGCCGCGGAGGCCGGCGTCGGCCGCGCCACCGCCGCCCGCACCCTCGGCGGCTACGGCTACGTCAGCCCCGAGCTGCGCGAACGCGTGCTGGCCGCGGCCGAGAAACTCGGCTACCGCGCCAACGCCCTGGCCCGCAGCATGTCCACCGGCGTCAGCCACACGCTCGGCGTGATCCTCGCCGACATCGGCAACCCGTTCTTCGCGGGGGTCATGCGCGGCATCTCCGACGCCTCGCGGGCCCGGGGGTTCGACACGATCGTGCTGAGCACGTACGAGGAGCTCGACGAGGAGGTCGCGGCCACCGACGTGCTCATCGACAAGCGCGTCGACGGCGTCATCATCGCCTCGGCCGCCGTCGGGCGCGGCGAGGTCAAGCACATCAAGGCGGCCATGGCGAGGGGCATCCCGATCGTGCTCGTCGACCGCGCGATCACCCCGCTCGACCTCGACACGGTCGTCATCGACAACCGCGGCGCGGCGCGCGAGGCCGTCGAGGTGATGATCGCGGCCGGCCATCGGCGCATCGGGTTCGTGTGGGGGCCGTCGGTCGTGGAGCCGCCCGTCACCCGGCGCGCGCTGCTGGAGACCTCGCGCAACGTGTGGACCGACGGCGAACGCCTGCGCGGCTACCTCGACGCGCTCGACGACGCCCGCATCCCCTTCGACCCCGAGCTCGTCATGACCGGGCCGAAGACCGAGGAGTGGGCCGCCCAGGAGGTGGCCCGGATGCTGGTGCTCCCCGAGCGCACCACCGCCCTGTTCTGCACCGAGACCGACGCCGTGACCGGCGCCCTGCGTGCCGTACGCGCCGCCGGGCTGTCCTACCCGGCCGACATCTCGCTCATCGGGTTCGACGACAGCGCGTGGGCGGCGGTGATGGACCCGCCGCTGACGATGATCGAGCAGCCGGTCCACCAGCTCGGGGCGAAGGCGGCCGAGGTGCTGCTCGACGTCCTCGACGGCGGCGAGCCGCGGCACGACGTCCACACGCTGCGCTCCCGCCTGATCACCCGCGCCTCGGTCGCGCCCCCTCCCACCCCTTAGCCCGTACGCCGGGC
>JABFVJ010000018.1 GCA_013362835.1 Nonomuraea sp.
GAGGCTACGCCCGGAGCCGCCCAGGGCGGCCCGGAGGGTGCCGGGATCGCCGGTGCGCCGGTGACAGAAGGGCCCGCTCCGCAGCAGGCGGAGAGCCCGGCGGCGTCGCAGGCCGGTGGCCTGGCCGAGCCCGTCGTGGCGCCGGTGGCCGAAGGTCCCGCTCAGGCGGGGTCCGGCGAGGGCGCCGGGGATGTGGCGAGTGTGGTCGAGGCCGCTGTGGCCGATGCCGTGGTCGACGCCGGCGCCGTTCCCGAGGAGAAGCCCAAGCGGACCACGCGTACGCGGTCCACCGCGACCACGACGCGTCGCCGTACGTCGAAGAAGGCCGAGGCCGAAGCCGCGGGAGCGCTCCCGGAGGCGGAGGAGGAGGCCGAGGCGCCGAAGCGGCGGCGTACGCGCAAGAAGGCCGAGCCGGAAGAGGTGCCGGAAGAGGTGGTCGTCGCGGCGCCCGCGGGCGCCGACGTCGAGGTCGTCGCGACGACCTCCGACGTCGAGGTGGCCGTCAGCGTGCCCGAGGCCGCCGAGGCGGAGCCCGCCGACGAGGACATCCTGGAGATCCTGCCGGAGGACGAGCCGCTCGACGACGAGCCCGCCGGCGAGGACCTCGACGAGGACATCGACCGGCCGAGCCTGCTCGCCGACCCGTTCGGGCTGACCGCGCGCAGGCAGGACCAGCCGGGCACCGCGTTCCAGCGTCCCGCGGCGATCTTCGCGCCGCTGTTCCAGGCTCCCGACCCCAGCCAGGGCAAGCCCGCCGTGACCCGGCGGCCCGAGCCGCAGCCGGAGCCCGAGGAGATCGAGGAGCCGGTCGACGAGACCGTCGTCGAGGACGAGACCGACATCGACACCTCCGACGAGCAGGAAGAGGAGGAGGAGGGCGGTGGCCGCCGTCGCCGGCGCAGGCGCGGCGGCAGGGGCCGCGGCAAGTCACGCGAGCGTGACGAGGCCGAGGACGGCGAGGAAGGCGACGAGGAGACCGACGAGGAGCAGGGCGAGGAGTCCCAGGAAGAGGAGGCCTCCAGCTCGCGCCGCCGTCGCAGGCGTCGCCGCCGCGGCACCGAGGAGATCGCCGAGCCCTCCAGCGACGACCCGCCGAACACGGTGGTGCGCATCCGCGCGCCGCGTTCGGGCCGCGCCGCCGCCCTGGACACCGCGACCGACGGCGTGCAGAGCGTGCGCGGCTCCACCAGGCTGGAGGCCAAGAAGCAGCGCCGCCGCGAGGGGCGCGAGCTCGGCCGCCGGCGTCCGCCGATCATCACCGAGTCGGAGTTCCTGGCCCGCCGCGAGTCCGTCGACCGCATGATGGTGGTGCGCCGCCAGGGCGACCGTACGCAGATCGCGGTGCTGGAGGACGGCGTGCTCGTCGAGCACTACGTCAACCGCGAGGCGAGCCAGTCCTACGTCGGCAACGTCTACCTGGGCAAGGTCCAGAACGTGCTGCCGTCGATGGAGGCCGCGTTCGTGGACATCGGCAAGGGGCGCAACGCCGTCCTGTACGCCGGTGAGGTGAACTTCGACACCGCCGGGCTGGAGGGTCAGCCCAAGCGGATCGAGTCGGCGCTGAAGTCGGGCCAGTCGGTGCTGGTGCAGGTCACCAAGGACCCGATCGGCCACAAGGGCGCCCGCCTCACCTCCCAGATCAGCCTTCCAGGGCGTTACCTGGTGTACGTGCCCGACGGGTCGATGACCGGCATCAGCCGCAAGCTGCCCGACAAGGAACGCACCCGGCTCAAGAGCATCCTGAAGAAGGTCATGCCGGAGAACGCCGGCGTGATCGTCCGTACGGCGGCCGAGGGCGCCTCGGAGGACGAGCTGGCCCGCGACGTGGCCCGCCTGTCCGCCCAGTGGGAGAACATCCAGAAGAAGGCCAAGTCGGCGAGCCCGCCCGAGCTGCTGTCGGCCGAGCCCGACCTGACGATCCGGGTCGTGCGCGACGTCTTCAACGAGGACTTCACCTCGCTGGTCGTGCAGGGCGACGACGCCTGGGACACGGTCGACGAGTACGTCAAGTACGTCGCGCCGCACCTGGCCGAACGGCTGTCGCGGTGGGACACCGGGCAGGGCGACGTGTTCGAGTCGTACCGGATCGACGAGCAGCTCGGCAAGGCGATGGAGCGCAAGGTGTGGCTGCCGAGCGGCGGCTCGCTGGTGATCGACCGTACCGAGGCGATGACCGTCGTCGACGTCAACACCGGCAAGTTCACCGGCCAGGGCGGCAACCTCGAGGAGACCGTCACCAGGAACAACCTGGAGGCGGCCGAGGAGATCGTGCGCCAGCTCCGGCTGCGCGACATCGGCGGCATCATCGTGATCGACTTCATCGACATGGTGCTGGAGTCCAACCGCGACCTCGTGCTGCGGCGGCTGCTGGAGTGCCTGGCACGCGACAGGACCAAGCACCAGGTCGCCGAGGTGACTTCGCTGGGCCTGGTCCAGATGACGCGTAAGCGGGTCGGTCAGGGGCTGCTGGAGGCGTTCTCGACGCCGTGCGAGTGCTGCAACGGGCGCGGGCTCATCGTCTCGACCGAGCCGGTCGAGTCCAAGCCCGAGCCGCGCGGCACGCAGGGCAAGATGGCGATCGAGAAGGCGGTCTCGGACAAGGTTTCCGCGGCGAAGGACTCCGCCAGCCGTGATACCGTGACCGGTGCGCTTGATGACGTCCCTGCTGAGGACGACCAGGCCAGCCAGACTTCCGGCAGAGGGCGGCGACGCTCCCGCCGAGCCAAGTCCGCCGAGTAGCCTCGGCAGGCTTCCGACGATCCGTCCGGTTCGCCTAGGGCACCGTTAATCCGGTACCCTGGTGAATCGGTGCGTCAGGTGACGTGCCCTGTTGGCGCGCTTACTCGGTTCGTCGGTTTGAGACAGAGTCGAATGATAGGCGCAGCATTCGGCGGTCGCCTCGTTGAGAGGCGGCTTAGGCCAACAGCGAGTCAGTAGAAGGGTTCCGCGGTGTACGCGATCGTTCGTTGCGGCGGCAGGCAGCAGAAGGTCTCCGTCGGTGACGTCCTCGAGGTGGACAAGGTCGCCGGCGAGGTCGGCTCTTCGGTTTCGCTGCCGACGGTGCTCGTCGTCAACGACGGCGATGTGACCACGGAGGCGGGCCGGTTCACGGTCAGCGCCGAGATTCTCGGTGAGACCAAGGGACCGAAGATCCGCATTCTCAAGTACAAGAACAAGACCGGTTACAAGAAGCGCCAGGGTCACCGTCAGCGGTACACCCAGGTGAAGATCACCGGTATCGACCAGGCCTGATCGGGAGTTTGAGAGATGGCACACAAGAAGGGCGCGTCGTCCACCCGGAACGGCCGTGACTCCAATGCTCAGCGCCTGGGCGTCAAGCGCTTTGGCGGCCAGCTGGTGAACGCGGGCGAGATCATCGTCCGTCAGCGCGGCACCCACTTCCACCCCGGCGACAACGTCGGCCGCGGTGGCGATGACACGCTGTTCGCGCTGGCCGCCGGCCACGTGCAGTTCGGTGTCAAGCGCGGTCGTCGCGCTGTCAGCATCGTCCCCGTCGCGGAGTAATCACTCCCGCGTCGGTGTTGCTTCAAGGGGTGGATCGCCTGTCGATCCACCCCTTTTTGTTGGTTGTACGAGATGGGGAGAGCTGGATGCCGGACTTCGTGGACCAGGTGGTCCTGCACGTCAAGGCCGGTGACGGGGGAAACGGATGCGCCTCCATCCACCGGGAGAAGTTCAAGCCGCTCGGCGGTCCCGACGGGGGGAACGGCGGCCGCGGCGGCGACGTGATCCTTGAGGTCGACCCCAACACCGCGACGCTGCTCGACTACCACCGCCGCCCCCATCGCAAGGCCGACAACGGCAAGCAGGGCCAGGGCTCCAACCGCGACGGCGCCAACGGCGACGACGTGATCCTCACCGTGCCGAACGGGACCGTGGTCAAGGACGCCTCCACGGGTGAGGTGCTGGTCGACCTCGTGGGGGCCGGCACCCGGTACGTGATCGCGCAGGGCGGCCACGGCGGGCTCGGGAACGCCGCGCTGGCCACGTCGAGGCGCAAGGCGCCCGGGTTCGCGCTGCTGGGGGAGCCCGGCGACGGTCTCGACGTCATGCTGGAGCTCAAGAGCGTCGCCGACGTGGCGCTGGTCGGGTTCCCGAGCGCGGGCAAGTCGTCGCTGATCGCGGCGCTGAGCGCGGCCAAGCCGAAGATCGCCGACTACCCGTTCACCACGCTGATCCCCAACCTGGGGGTCGTGACCGCCGGCGAGAACGTGTTCACCGTCGCCGACGTGCCGGGGCTGATCCCGGGGGCGTCGCAGGGCAAGGGGCTCGGGCACGAGTTCCTGCGCCACGTCGAGCGCTGCGACATGCTCGTGCACGTCATCGACTGCGCGACCATGGAGCCGGGGCGCGATCCGATCACCGACTACGAGGTGATCGAGGCGGAGCTGCGGGCGTACGGGAAGCTTGAGGACCGGCCGCGCATGATCGTGCTGAACAAGGCCGACGTGCCCGACGCGCGGGAGCTGGCCGACCTGGTCAAGGGCGAGTTCGAGGAGCGGGGGCTGCAGGTCTTCGTCATCTCGGCGGCCACGCACGACGGGTTGCGGGAGCTCACGTACGCGATGGGCGAGTGGGTGGCGGCGGCGCGGGCCGCCAGGCCGGTCGAGGAGCCGACGCGGCTGGTGATCAGGCCCAAGCAGCTCGGCGAGGCCGGGTTCAAGGTGCGGCGGGTCAACGAGAACCTGTTCCAGGTCACCGGGGAGAAGCCCGAGCGGTGGATCCGCCAGACCGACTTCACCAACGACGAGGCCGTCGGTTATCTGGCCGATCGGCTCGAACGGCTCGGGGTGGAGGCGGAGCTGGTCAAGGCCGGTGCCAAGGCGGGGGCCGAGGTGGTCATCGGGTCGATGGAGGGCGGCTACATCTTCGACTGGCAGCCGACGCTCAACGCCGAGTCGGTGCACCAGGGGCCGCGTGGATCGGACAACCGCCTGATGTGACGCTCGGGCGGCCGCGCGTGGGCGCGGGTCCTGCCCGTGCGGGTCCTGCCGATGTGGGTCCTGCCGGTGTGGGTCCTTCGTGTGTGCCGGGGTTCGTGGGGGTTCTGCGATGGGCGAAGCGGGCCGAGAGTGTGTTCGGAGCTCGGATAGGCTGCCAGGCGTGCGGGAACAGATCAGCTCAGCGTCGAAGGTCGTCGTCAAGGTCGGCTCCTCCTCGCTCACGACCCCCCAGGGCATGATCGACGTCGACCGGGTCGATGCCCTGGTCGACGTTCTGGCGGCGCGGCGCCGTGCCGGAACGCAGATCGTCCTGGTGTCGTCGGGAGCGATCGCGGCGGGCCTCGGCCCGCTCGGGTTGCCGGCGCGACCGCGCGACCTCGCCACGCAGCAGGCCGCCGCCTCCGTCGGCCAGGGCGTGCTGGTCGCGCGCTACACCTCCTCCTTCGCCCGCTACACCCTGCGCGTCGGCCAGGTGCTGCTGACCGCCGACGACATGATGCGCCGCGCCCATCACGCCAACGCCCAGCGCACCCTGGCCAGGCTCCTGGAGCTCGGCATCGTGCCGATCGTCAACGAGAACGACACCGTGGCGACCGACGAGATCAGGTTCGGCGACAACGACCGGCTGGCGGCGCTGGTCGCCCACCTGATCCACGCCGACGCGCTCGTGCTGCTGTCCGACGTCGACGCCCTCTACGACGGCCCGCCGAGCCGGCCGGGTTCGCGCCGGCTGGCGGAGATCCGCGGCCCCGAGGACCTGGTCGGCGTCGAGCTCGGCAGGAACGGCGCGGCGGTCGGCACCGGCGGCATGGTGACCAAGGTGCAGGCGGCCAGGATCGCCACGGGCGCGGGCGTGCCGGTCGTGCTCACCGCCGCCGCCCACGCCGCCCAGGCGCTCGCCGGAGCCGACATCGGCACCTACTTCCACCCAGGGGGCCGCCATCCCGGCACGCGGCTGCTGTGGCTCGCGCACGCCGCCACCGGGCGCGGCCGGCTGCACCTCGACGAGGGGGCGGTCGAGGCCATCGTGGGCCGGCGCAAGTCGCTGCTGCCCGCCGGGGTGACCTCCGTCGAGGGCGACTTCGCCGCCGGCGACCCGGTCGACCTGTGCGGCCCGCAGGGCGGAGTGGTGGCCCGCGGCCTGGTCAACTTCGACGCCGTCGAGATCCCCGGGCTGCTCGGCCGCTCCACGAGAGAGCTGGCCAGCGCGCTCGGTCCGGAATATGAACGCGAGCTGATCCACCGCGACGACATCGTCATACTGGAAGCCCATCACTAGCGAGGAGCACGCGATGTCCGATGAGTTCTTGAAGGTCGCCCACGCGGCACGCGAGGCCGCCGCCGAGCTGGCCCCGCTGCCGCGGGCGCCCAAGGACCGGGCGTTGCGCACGATCGCCGACGCCCTCGTGGCGCGCGCGGCCGAGATCGTCGAGGCCAACGCCGACGACGTCGAGCGGGCCAGGGCCCAGGGCACGTCCGAGGCGATGATCGACCGGCTGCGGCTCGACGAGGGCCGCGTCGCGGCCATCGCCGAGGCCGTGCGCCAGGTGGCCGATCTGCCCGACCCGGTCGGCGAGGTCGTCCGGGGCAGCACGCTGCCCAACGGGCTGGAGCTGCGGCAGGTCAGGGTGCCCCTGGGAGTCATCGGGATCATCTACGAGGGCCGTCCCAACGTCACCGTCGACGCCGCCGCGCTCTGTCTCAAGAGCGGCAACGCGGTGCTGCTGCGTGGCTCGTCGAGCGCCTACTCCTCCAACACGGCGCTGGTGCGGATCATGCAGGACGCGCTTGCCGGAACGCAGGTCCCGGCGGGGGCGGTGCAGCTCGTGCCCGGTCAGACCCGTGACTCGGTCAAGGAGCTCATGCGGGCGCGCGGGCTGGTCGACGTGCTGATCCCGCGCGGCGGCGCGTCGCTGATCAACTCGGTGGTCGAGGAGTCGACGGTGCCGGTGATCGAGACCGGCGTCGGCAACTGCCACGTCTACGTCGACGCCGACGCCGACCTCGACCTGGCCGTGCAGATCCTGGTCAACTCCAAGGCGCAGCGGCCGTCGGTGTGCAACGCGGCCGAGACGTTCCTCGTCCACGCCGGGGTCGCCGACGCCTTCGTGCCCAAGGCGCTCAAGGCGCTGGCCGAGGCGGGCGTGACCGTCCACGGCGACGAGCGGATCGCCCGCCACGGCGAGGTCGTGCCGGTCACCGAGGACGACTTCTACGCCGAATACCTCTCGCTCGACATCGCCGCCGCCGTCGTGGGCTCGCTGGAGGAGGCGGTGGCCCACATCAGGCGCTACGGCTCGGGGCACACCGACGCGATCGTCACCCGGTCGCAGCCGGCCGCCCGCCGGTTCGTCTCGCTGGTCGACTCGGCGGCCGTGGCCGTCAACGCCTCGACCAGGTTCACCGACGGCGGGGAGTTCGGGTTCGGCGCGGAGATCGGCATCTCCACCCAGAAGCTGCACGCGCGCGGCCCGATGGGCCTGCCGGAGCTGACCTCCACCAAGTGGATCTACACGGGCGAAGGGCATCTGCGCACGTCAGAGGGCACGGTGGTGCCCGGTCCGGCTTGCGGTTAGTCGGCGTGTCGGCCTGACCGACGGCCTGCGGCCTGGGTTGACTGGGAGTCATGGAAATCGTCGTCGCCCTTGTCTTCTCGGCCGCGGTGCTGTTCGGCGCCGACCGGCTGCTGCTCTGGCTGGAGAGCCGCGGTCACGTCAACTGGCGCAGGAAGGGCCGCAAGGAGCTGCCGGAGGAACCTCCGGCCGAGCTCTCCGACATGCTCTCCGACCGTTCACACCGATAAAGGCTCGCGAGCTCCGGCGCGCCGCGGGCGTCAACTCCTGTGCCGGCGCTAGGGTTGTGTCCCTTATGGGCGCGCCGGGCGGGGAGGGACGGTGAGCAAGCTCGGCAAGGTCGGGCCGTACAGCCTGGTCGAGCGGCTCGGCCGAGGCGGCATGGGTGAGGTCTACCTCGCCACCACCCGCCGTGGCGAGCAGGTCGCTCTCAAGGTCCTTCATGACCTGGCCGAGGATGAGACGTCCCGTATCAGGCTGGAGCGGGAGGTCCGAGCTCTGCGGCGGGTCGAGAGCCCGTACGTGGCCAAGGTCCTCGACGCCGACCTGGGCTGCGCCCGGCCCTACCTGGTCATGGAGCACATCGAGGGCGTCACGCTGCTGGAGCGCGTACGTCAGAGCGGGCCGCTCGACCTGGCGCAGCTCGTCCACATGGCTCAGGGCATCGCCACCGCGCTGGCGATCATCCACGCGGCCGGGGTCGTGCACCGCGACCTGAAGCCGGGCAACATCATCATGGGGGTCGAAGGGCCGGTCCTCATCGACTTCGGCATCGCGCAGGTGCTGGACGCGACCCGGCTCACGATGACGGGCACGTTCCTCGGCACGCCCGGCTACACCGCGCCCGAGATCTTCTCCGACGAGCACGTCGACTCGCCGGCCGACGTGCACGCCTGGGCGGCCACGGTGGCGTTCGCGGCGACCGGGCGGCCGACGTTCGGGCGTGGCACGGCCGAGGCGCAGATGTACGCGGTGCTGAACGGGCAGGCCGATCTCAAGGGCGTGCCGGTCGCGCTGCTGCCGCTGGTGCGGGCGGCGCTCAACCGGGAGCCCGGCAAGCGGCCCACGGCGGCGCTGCTGGCCGACCGGCTCTCCCGGCTGGCCAAGGCCACGAACGGGCCCGACGCCGAGGCTCCTCCCGTGACCCCCGCCGAGGAGGGCGTACGGGGGGAGAGTGCGCGCGGGCGGGCCAACGGCGCGGAAAGTGCGCGCGGGCGGGCGAACGGTGCGGCGGCTGAGGTTCCCGCGCCGCGCGGCCGGGTGAACGCCGACGGGAAGACCCCGGTGCCGCGGAATCGTACGGGCACGGACGGGAAGACCCCGGTGCCGCGGACCCGCGCGGGGACCGACG